>DATFFJ010000238.1:0-2389 GCA_035250065.1 Aeromicrobium sp.
TGGGGTCACGTCCTGGGTCATTGTGGCGTCCCTTCATATGGTGCCGCGGGCGGCCCCTCGGCTGGGCGACGCATCAGGTGGCCGCAGGGGTCACTGTGACGGCGAGAGCGAGCAGCAGCCGGAGCCGTGCCGCGCGCGCATGCACAGACCACCTTCACCGTTCATCCGGCCTCACCCGACGGACGGGCCGAGGCCGAGCGACTGTGGTGTGCTGGAGTCCGGTGACGGCTGGTGCAGGCCTTCGTCGAGCTGCCCGAACTCGGTCATCAAGGCTCGGCTACCGCCCCACGGCGTCTGCTCCTCGGCGACCAGCGTGTTCGTGGTGAGGAGCAGCCCCGCCACGGAGGCTCCGTTCTCCAGCGCCGAACGACAGACTCGCAATGGATCGATGATGCCCATCTCGATCATGTTGCCGAAGCGACCCTCCAGGGCGTCGAACCCGTCGTCGACACCGAGATCGGCAACCTGCGCGAGTACCTCGTGCCCTGCGTACCCGGCGTTCGTGGCGATGAGGTACGTCGGCTCGCTCAGCGCGCGGCGGACGATCTCGACCCCGATCGCGTAGTCGTTTTTTACATCAAGCCCCTCGAGGATCGGCGCCGCGTGCAGCAGCGCCACGCCGCCGCCGGCCACGATTCCCTCGGCCATGGCTGCCCGGGTGGCCGAGAGCGCGTCTTCGACGCGGTGCTGGAGTTCGGCGAGCTCCGCATTCGTCGGCGCACCGACCCGGATCACGGCCACTTTTCCGGACAGCGACCCGATCCGCTCGGAGAGCACATCCTCATCGACACCGAAAGTGGCTCGCTCCAGCTCGGCGCGCAGCTGGGCGAGGCGGAATTCGACCTCGTCAGCCGATCCCGAACCGCCGATGATCGCGGTTCTCTCGGCGGTGACCCTGACCTGGGACGCCCGGCCGAGGTGCTCCAGGGTCATCGTCTCCAAGGCGAATGCCGAGGTCTTGCTATGGACGGAACCGCCGGTGATTGCGGCAATGTCCTCCAGCTTGCGCAGGCGCCTGTCACCGAAGCCCGGCGCTCTCGTCACGACGGCCGGGAAGATCCCGTTCACATGGTTCTGGACGAGCATGCTCAGCGGCGCGCCCTCGACGTTCTCGGCGATGATCACCAGCGGGCGCGGAGCGCGCATGATCTTGTCGAGCACCGGCATCAGCTGCTGCACCTTGGTGATCTTCTCGTTGGTGAGCAGGATGTACGGGTCGTCGAGGACCGCTTCGAGGCTGGCGGGGTTGGTGACCATGTACGGCGAGATGTAGCCGTTGTCGTACTCGAATCCTTCGACGAAGTCCACGGTCATCCCATTCGTCGCAGACTCCTCGACTGTCACGATGCCCGCGTCGCCAACCGTGTAAAGGGCCTGGGCAAGCGCAGCACCCACGGCGTCGTCGTCGTTCGCCGAAATCGCCGCGACCCTGGCGTAATCCTGCTGAGTGACCAACGGGTGGGCGACGCTGTGCAGGTGCTCTACCAGCCGAGCGACAGCGAGGTCGATCCCTCGCTTGATGAGGACCGGGTTCCCGCCCTCACCGATGGCCTTCATTCCCTCGCGGATGATCGCATGCGCCAGCACCGTGGCAGTGGTGGTGCCGTCGCCCACGATGTCATTGGTCTTGATCGCCGCTTCCTTGACCAGTTGCGCTCCCATGTTCTCGAACTGATCACGGAGGTGAATTTCGCGAGCAATGGTGACGCCGTCGTTCGTCACGACCGGTGAACCGGTGATCTTCTCCAGGATTACGTTGCGCCCTTTGGGACCCAGCGTCGACTTCACGGACTCGGCCAGCTGATCCACGCCTGACAACAACAGACTCCGGGCGTCCTCGGCAAAACGCAACTCTTTGGCCATCGGTCCTCCAATGTCAGGGAAGGGCTATCGACTACATGGGCGTCAGGGAACGAGGATGGCCCGACCCCGAACCCGGCCGCGGTCGAGCTCCTGGAGGGCTTCCACGGCGTCGTCGAGCGGGTAGGTACGCGTGTGCAGGGTGACTTTTCCGGTTTGGGCCAGCACCATCAGCTCCGCCAGATCGTTGTAGGTGCCGACGATGTTCCCGACGATGTTCCGCTCGGTGGAGATCACGTCGAGGGTCGGGACGACCAGCGTGCCGCCGTAACCGATGACGAAGTATGAGCCCGCACGGCGGGTCATCGCGAAGCCTTCGTTCTCGGCACCCTCCTCCGCGACGAAGTCGAGCACCACGTCCGCACCCAGTCCCCCGGCGAGGTCCGTCACCGCGTCCACCTGGTTGCCGTCCGCAAGAACCGTCTGATGCGCGCCGAGCTGCTCGGCGAGCTTCAGGGCATCCGGGTGGCGATCCACGACGATAATGTTGGTCGCGGTGAGCGCAGCCAGGCACTGGATGCCGATGTGA
>DATFFJ010000239.1:0-5277 GCA_035250065.1 Aeromicrobium sp.
GGGTCGCCGGTGTCCACGACCGCGAGTTCTACAACGCGCCGGAGGGCCAGGAGGTCGCACCCTCAGTCAGCTTCGACCAGGCTCCGCCCGCTCCGCCCGCTCCGCCGACGCCGCCCACGGCCCCATAGCCGCGAACGCGCCTGCTCTCTTCGGCTTTGGTGTAGGTTCCGAACCTACGACCGCGTAGTAAGAGGAGCAGGACGATGGCCGGAGGCCGCACACGCACAGCGTGGCGTGCGATCACGGTGGCGGCCATCCTCGGCGTGGCCGGGACTCCCGCCGCAGCGGCCGAGACCGTCGTCCACCAGCAGTTCACGGTAGTCGCATCCGACGGAGTCGAACTGCAGGCCACGCTGACGGGCTCAGGTTCGATCGCCCCGCGGCCGACCGTCGTCGAGTTCAGCCCCTATGGCCGCAATGCCGGAACGTTGGCCGTGGGACCGGAGTACAACACCCTTCTCGTCCAGATTCGCGGCACCGGTGACAGCGACGGATCGTTCGACGCGCTCGGTCCGCGAACCCAACGGGACGTCCGCGAGGTGCTGGAGTGGGCCTGTTCTCAGCCGTGGAGCGGCGGCCAGCTGGCGATCAACGGATTCTCGGCGAGCGCGATCACGATCTACAACTCGCTCCATCAGGAGCTGCCCTGCGTCAAGGCGATGGTGCTGCGCTCGGGAACCTACTCGCTGTACCGGGATCTCCTCATGCCGGGCGGCATCAGCAACCTCGGGCCAGCCGCCGGCGTCATGTTGCTGATCGGCGCACCCGCGCTGGCCCAATCGCCGGCGCGGATCAGCGATCCAGCGAGTGGGCTGGCCATCCTTCTCGGTCTCCTGTCCACCGGGCTGGAGGGCGGCTTCGGCCATCCCACGCTGGACAGCTGGTGGAAGGAGCGCCAGTTCCGTGGCAATGCCAACACGATTCCAACCCTGGTCATCGACGGCTTCTTCGATGTCGAATCCCGCGGTGCATTCCAGGGCTACCAGGAACTTCGCTCGTCAGGCGCACACCTGCTCGTCGTCGGGGCTCACGACGGCGCGCCCGCAGGCACCGACAACGGCGTGCCGGAGGCGAATGCCTGGCTCGATCACCACGTGCGGGGCGTCGAGAATGGCGTGGACGAGCACCCGCGGGTCCAGATGCTGCTGTCGCGCGGTGATCGCGAGGACTACCTGGCCGGCGACTTCGCACGCCGGACCGCCGACGACTGGCCAGTCCCCGGCACGACGTGGACGGCGCTGTCGTTCTCACCTGCGCGCAGCGGCTCAGCCCGATCCCTGAACGACGGATCCCTGCTCAAGACTCGCCCGACCATCCAGCAGGCGCAGACCTACCTCAGCGTTCCCTCGCTGCCCAGCGCAACGGATCCAGCGACGATCGCGCTGCTCGGCGCAGCGGGTCTCAATGCCCTGACGACATCCGTGCCGATCCTGACGGACATGACGCTCGCCGATGCGGCCGGCCTCACCTTCACCACCGCCCCGCTGACGCAGGATGTCGCGTCTGCCGGGCCACTGGCGCTTCAGGTGTCCCTCTCGACGAGCGTGCCCGGCACCGGCATCTGGGCGGTCCTTTCCGACGTTTCCGCCGATGGTGTCGGTCATCCGCTGACGGCGGGCCGCCTGAACACCGACTTCCCCGGCGTTGTCGCCGCCGAGTCGCTCCAGGATCAACAGGGCCGCATCGTCCAGCCGTTCGGCGACTACGAACATGCATCCCCGGCGAAGCCACTGATGTACCGGTCCTATCAGGTCGAGTTCTGGCCGGTCGGCAACGTGTTCGAGAAAGGCCACCGAATCCGGGTGACGATCGTGGGCGCCTCGGCCGCTTCGCGGCCGTCGGTTCCAGCGGTCAATGCAATCCGGGTGGGCGGGCCGCAGGGAGCGCAGCTCTTGGTGCCGGCCCTGCCGGGCAGCAACCTCGGAGCCGCGCTGCCGAACTAGCACGGCCAGATCAGGTCCAGATCATCACCGGCGGAGCTCCAGCATGCAGCACTTGACGCTGCCGCCACCCTTGAGGAGCTCGGAGAATTCCACGCCGATCACGTCATAGCCGCGTTCACGGAACTGGGCGGCCAGCGTTGGCGCAGCGTCGGTCATGACGACATGGCGTCCGTCGGCCAGAACGTTGAGCCCGAGAACACCGGCCTCGGCCGCGGTCGCGATGATGGCGTCCGGATACAGCTCACGCAGAGCCGACCGGCTCCCTGGCGAGAATGCCGGCGGATAGTAGGCAATGTCGGCCGCGTCGTCTGCGGGGGCGAGCACAGCCAACGCGGTGTCGAGGTGGTAGAACCGTGGGTCGACGAGCTCGAGACCCACAACCGGCAGCCCCGACCAGGCCGCAACCTCATCCACGGCGGCGCGAGACGTCCGCTGGCCATAGGCCGCCACAAGGCGCGATCCGGCGAACTGGAAGTCGCCTTCGCCCTCATTCACCTGCGTCGCCCGCTGCACGTCCAGGCCCAGACGCTGGAACCATGCCGCATGGAGGTCCTCCTCCGGCGCGCGCTCAGCGTGCGCAAATCGCGCGACGAGCGCCTTGCCATTGACCACGAAGCCGGCGTTGGCCGTGTAGACCAAGTCCGGCAAGCCCGGGACCGGATCGGCGCAGTGGACGGTGTGGCCGATGTCCTCCACGATGCTGCGAAGGCGAATCCACTGGCGCACGGCGAGTTCGGAGGAGGCCGGCACGCTCGGATTCATCCACGGGTTGATGGCGTAAACGACCTCGAAGAACTCGGGCCGGATCATCAGGTACTCGCGCCCGTGCTCCGCCATGGGTTCAGGCTCGAAGTGTTCCGCCGAGCGCTGCCGCGGCTGCCACTGCTGCCTCACGCGCGGCACGGATCTCATCCTCGGTGAGAGTTCGGTCCGGAGCGCGCAGGCGCACCGCGAAGGCCAGCGACCGGTGCCCCGCTGGGACCTGATCACCGGTGTAGACGTCGAAGAGCCGGACCGACTCGATCAGCTCACTGGCCCCGGCCACCGCGTCGTGCAGCGCCGCTGCCGAGACAGAGTCCTCGATGATGAAGGCGAGATCCTCCTTGGCCACCGGGAAGCTGGAGAATTCCGGCCGCGGCCCGAGGTCCGGTGCCGCAGTGACGAGGGCGTCGAGATCGATCTCGGCCGCGACCGTCCGCTCCGGCAGCCCCCACGCGCGACAGACGCGCGGATGGAGTTCACCGGCGTGACCGATCGTCCGGCCCGCCGCGACGACCGCTGCCGTCCGTCCGGGGTGCCAGGGCCGGACATCGGCCGACTCCACGTCGATCTCGACGTGGCAAGATGCGGCGAGCGCACGCACACTGTCGACCGCATCCGACCAGTCCACCGGGCGGCCAGGTCCGTACCAGCCGGCGGACTCGCGATGCCCGGCCATCACCACGCCGATATGCCACGGCTGGGCCGGAAGCGCCCGTTCCAGCGCTTCGAGTTCCTCTTCGCTGGGCCGGTGATCCACGCCGTAGATCGGCGCGTCGGGAGTCTCCGCCGACGGAAGGAACACGCGTCCGATCTCGACGAGGCCCACATCGGCATGACCGCGGCCGATGTTGAGTGCGGCCGCTTTGAGCAACCCGACCAGCAGGGTCGTGGTCATCCCCGGCTCTTCGGCCGACAGCGGGTTCTCCAACGGGACCTGTCGGCGTCGCTCATCGTCCTCCGCGTATCCGAGCCGGTCGAAGTCGACGGGCCCGGCGAAGGGGAACGTCTTGACCTCGACCAGGCCCTCGCCGGCGAGGACATACCCGGCTCGACGACGCAGGCGCTGCGCCTTGGTCAGGCCGTGTCCGGCAGGTGCCGTCGGAAGGATGGAGGGGACCTGGTCGTATCCGACCACCCGCAGCACCTCCTCGACGACGTCGTAAGGATCGGTGAGATCGGGGCGCCACGGCGGGGCCGTCACCGTGATGGTGTTGGGGTCGAGCTCGACGCTGCAGCCATTGGCCGTCAAGGCGTGCACGGCCGCATCCGGGGTGATGTCGACGCCGGAGACCTGTGCCGGCAGGTGGGACGGAAGGGAGATGACCGCCGGCTCCGGTGGCTCGCCCACCACCGTGATCCCCGGCTCGAGCGTGCCGCCGGCCAGCTCGACGAGCAGCTGCGCGACCCGGGTTCCGGCGCGCGCCGGAAGTGTTGGATCGACACCTCGCTCGAACCGCTTGGACGCCTCACTGGGCAGCTTGTGCACGCGCGCGGTGCGCGCGATGGTCGCCGCGTCGAAATGCGCTGCTTCGATCACGACCTCGGTCGTCGTCTCGGTCAGCTCGACTTCCTCACCGCCCATGACACCGGCGAGGCCGATCGGGCCACGGTCGTCAGTGATGAGGAGGTCACTGCTGGTGAACGTTCTCGTGATGCCGTCGAGGGTGGTCAGCTGCTCACCCTCCGCGGCCCGCCGTACACCGATTGCGCCCTGGAGTCGCGTGCGGTCGTAGCCATGGATGGGCTGTCCCAACTCGAGCATGACGTAGTTCGTGATGTCGATCGGAAGCGAGAGCGAGCGCATGCCGGCCTGCTCGATGCGGCGGGCCATCCAGTCCGGCGTCGGGCGACCGGGGTCGATGCCCGTCACCGTGATGGCCGTGAAGACCGGGCAGCCCACCGGGTCGTCGACCTTGACCGGATACGCGCCCGTCCCGTCGCCAGCGACGGGTTCGATGTCCGCCGGATCCGAGAAGGCCACGCCCAAGGCCAAGGCCGCATCGCGTGCCACCCCGCGCAGTGACAGGGCATACGCGCGATCCGGGTTGACCTCGAGCTCCAGGACGTCGTCCCCGAGACCGAGCAACGCGATCGCGTCGTCGCCCGGGGCCGCGGTGTCGGGTTCGAGGACGATGATGCCTTCTTGGTCCGCACCGAGTCCAAGCTCAGCCGATGAACAGATCATGCCGTCCGACACGTGCCCGTAGGTCTTGCGCGCGGTGATCTCGAAGCCGCCCGGAAGGGTCGTCCCGGGCAAGGCCGCGATCACCAGGTCGCCGGCGTCGAAGTTGTGCGCGCCGCAGACGATCCCGCGCGGTTCTGCGTCGCCGACGTCGACGGTGCACCAGTTGATCGTCTTGCCGTTCTTCTGCTCTTCCGGCTCGACGGTGAGTACACGGCCGACCCTCAGCGGGCCGCTGATTCCGGCGGAGACGATCTCCTCGAGCTTGAGGTCGAACGCCGTCAGGCGCGCCGCCAGGTCGGTGGTGGACAAGTCGGACGGGAGGGCCGCATATTCGCGCAGCCAGGAGACGGGAACCTTCACAGTTCGACTCCGAACGCCTCGGTGAAG
>DATFFJ010000240.1:0-2088 GCA_035250065.1 Aeromicrobium sp.
GGAGTAGCGACCGACCCGAGGCCCGCAGCGGGCTCCTCCGGGAGCTCGCTCATCGGTGGGATGTCGAGGAACTCGACCGGCTGGTAGCCGAGTGGTTCCACGAACACGGTGGGTTCGTACCGGTACACGATGTTCTCCTCTCTGCGTCACCTGACGATCCGGTCAGACCGAGACCGTCGACTGCGCGAGCCAGTCCTCGAACCGCGTCTCTCCGAGCCACGCGTCGGGACCTGGGACCAACGAGCGCTCCTCGAGGGCGGCGCCGAAGTACGTGGCACCGGGGTCGGCGACCACGAGTCGCGGGTCGTCGTTCGCGCTCAATCCGGTCCGGATGAAGTCTTCGAACTCGAGCGGTTCGGGTCCACCGATCTCGATGATGCCGTTGACCGGTTCGCCGACCGCGACCCTCCCCACGGCGGCGGCCACCTCGTCGGCGGCGATCGGCTGGATCAGCGCTTCGGGGAGCCGCACCGTGTCACCGTCGGTCGCGTCCTGGGCAATGCGCCGGAAGAACTCGAAGAACTGGGTCGAGCGGACGATCGAGTACGGAACTCCGGAGCGGGCGATCAGCTGTTCCTGTGCCACCTTGGCGCGCAGGTAACCGCTGTCGGGCAGCCCATCGGCGTTGACGATCGACAGCGCCACGTGATGCTCGACGCCCGCCACCGACTCGGCCGCCAGCAGGTTGCTGGTGGAGGTCTCGAAGAACTCGAGCACGGCGGCGTCCTCGAACGAGGGGGAGTTGGAGACGTCGACGACGACGGTCGCACCCTGCAACACGTCGGCGAGCCCCTCGCCGGTGATCGTGTTGACGCCCGTCTCCAACGACGCCACGACGGCCTCGTGGCCGTGCTCCGTCAGCTTCTGCACCAGCTTCGAGCCGATCAGCCCGCTGCCACCGATGACCACAACCTTCATGACGATCCTCCTTGTGCGAGGCAGCGCGACCATCGCGCCAGCCGGTCGTCGCTACAGACCGGATCGTGCGCCTTCGTGTGACAGCCGCGCGCGACTTCGTGGATGTCACAGCGAGCCGTACTGCTCGGTCGTACGTGTGCCATTCCGTTCATCCCAAGGAGCAGCCATGAACACTCGCCTGAACCGACCGCCGGGCATGCCCGTCTACTTCCTCGGACGCGACCTCGTCACGTGGCGCGCCGCGCTCGCGCCGCGCCAGGGACAGCGGTCCGTGAAACAACCGGAACGCATTTCCGCCCCCTGATCGAGGTTTTCGGCCGAGACCCGGGCAGGCCCCACGTACGACGTCGAGTTGCGGACGCACTCGCCGGCGTGCGACAAGCACGGTGACGTATACTTTCGGTATGGCCGGCATCACGACGATGAAGATCACGACAGCTACCCGCGATCGGCTGCGGTCGCTGGGATCCGCGAGCGACTCGTTGGAGGACGTCGTGGTCGCCGCCCTCGATGCGTATGAATCGCAACAGTTGTGGGCGGAGGCCGAGGCGGCGGCAGCTGCGGAGACGGCCGAGCAGCGCAACCAGCGCAAGCGTCTCGAGGCCAGTGTCGACGCGTGGATGGACGACCTCGGTTGAGCCCGTCAGCCGGCGAGATCTGGCTCGCAGACCGATCCGACGAGCGTCGGCGTCTGGTTTTCGTCATCTCCGACAACCGTTTCGAACGCCTCGCCGAGCGCGCCGTCATTGCCCCCTTGCTCGACGAGATTCGTGAGCCTCGCCCCCCTGGCATGTCCTTTGCGACGATGATCACGCGGTTGCGGTGAACCAGTTCGGCGCGATTCCTGTGGAGCGTCTGCTGGAGCGGGTCGGAGAGGCCGACTTCGAGACCCTTCGCAAGGTTCGCCACGCGGTTGCTGCGATCACCGGCTGACTGGTCCGCGACCCCATTGTCATCACCCGCTCGCCGGTCGATCTATGTCGCGGTAGGTTCGCGGGGTGGTCGAGCTGCTCGATGTCGGAACGGCGGAATCGTTCACTTCGATACCGCAGATCGATCTCGGCCGGTGGCGCGGATCCGAAGCGGATCGCGCCGCGCTCGCTGCCGAGGTGCGGCAGGTCTGTCACGAGGTCGGCTTCTTCCAGTTGGTCGGGCACGGCGTTTCCGACG
>DATFFJ010000241.1:0-7257 GCA_035250065.1 Aeromicrobium sp.
CATCTGTCGGCGGCCATCGCCGCCTTGTTCGCCTTCTTGAACTCGCGCACCTTCGCCAACGACTCGGCATCGACGACGTCCGCGACTGAGCGGAAGCCCTTCTTGCCGTAGTCACCGACGACCGTGGTCCAGCCGGACGGCTTCACGCCGAACTGCTTGGCCAGCAGCGCCGTGAAGATCTTCGCCTTCTGTTCGCCATAGCCGGGCAACTTCTGAAGCCGCTTCATCAGGTCCGTGCCGGATTTGGCCTCGGTCCAGACGCGCGCGGCATCCCCGTCGTACTCGTCGACGATCACCCGGGCGAGCTGTTGGACGCGTCCGGCCATCGACTTGCCATAGCGATGGATGGCCGGCGGCGTCGAGCACAGCGCGGCGAACTCGTCCGGATCGGCGTCGGCGATGGCCGCCGGATCGAGTGTGCCGAAGCGCTGCAGGATCTTGTGCGGGCCACGGAAGGCATGCTCCATCGGGTACTGCTGATCGAGCAGCATCCCAGTGAGCAGCGCAAACGGGTTGCCGCCGAGAACCTTGTCGGCGTCCGGGTCCTGAGCGATCGTCACCATGCGCCCATCTTGCCGCACCATCGGAACCGGCCGAGCCGTCATGGCGCTTGCATACCTTGTAGATCTAGGTATTCTTACCTTGCAGATCTAGGTATGGAGGTCATCGTGGCCAGCAAGATGCGCATCGACAAGGATCTCGTCGCGGCATCCGCGACACCGCTCGTGCTGGGCATCCTCGCCGACGGTGAGTCCTACGGTTACGCGATCCTCAGGCGGGTTCGCGAGCTGTCCGGCGGCCAGATGGCGTGGACCGACGGCATGCTCTATCCACTCCTTCACCGGCTGGAGCGACAGGGCTACGTCAAGGCCTCATGGGGCACGGCCGAGTCCGGCCGCAAGCGCAAGCACTACGCGTTGACAGCTTCGGGTCGCAATGCGCTGGCCGAACGCCGGCACCAGTGGGAGGTCGTCGCGGACGCCCTCGACCAGGTCTGGCCCAACATCCGGCAGAGCTTCACACCGGCAGAACCGGGACTTGCACGATGACGGATCACCTGAGCGAACTCGACGACCAGATCGGCCAATGGCGTCAGTACATCCAGCGCAGTCAGACGATCGCCCCGGGCGACGCCGCCGAGATGGAAGACCACCTGCGTGGGCAGATCGACGACCTGGTCGAGACCGGATTGGCCCCGGACGAGGCGTTCCTGGTTGCGGTCAAGCGCATGGGAAGCGTCGACGAGATCTCACGTGAGTTCGCCCGCGAGCATGCCGAACGGCTGTGGAAGCAGCTCGTCCTAACCGGCACTGACGGCACGGCCTCCCCCGGCCTCGGCCGGAACCTGGTTATAGCTCTTGGCTTCGCCATCGCCGCCGCCGTGGCGCTCAAATCAGCTGTGACCTGGCTCGAGGGCGAGGATTTCGGGCGCAACCTCGCCCTGATCGTCCTGCCGTTCGTCACCGGATACCTCGCCTGGACGCGTCGACTGGGCGTTGGGGCACTGGCCGTGGCTGCCGCGGTCTACACCGTCGCAGCGTTGGTCATGAACCTCTACCCCTGGCGGCTGGCGCAATACGCGTCCGAGTCCACGACCGAGATCCTGGCCGCCACCCATCTGCCGATCCTTCTGTGGCTCATCGCCGGGCTCGCCTACGTCGGTGGCCAGTGGAGCTCGCACGCCCGACGGATGGACTTCATCCGGTTCACCGGCGAATGGGTCGTCTACCTGGCCCTGCTGGCACTCGGCGGAATCGTCGTAACCGGCCTGACCATCGCATCGTTCACGACGCTGAACGTCGCCGACGAAGACACGATCGCGTCATGGATCATCCCGATCGGCGCCGCCGGTGCCACTGTCGTCGCGGCGTGGCTGGTCGAGGCGAAGCAGGCCGTGGTGGAGAACATCGCGCCGGTGCTGACCAAGGTGTTCACGCCGGTCACGCTGCTGCTGCTCGTCGCCTTGCTCTCCGCGCTCGCCGTGCGGCTCGACTTCGCCGACCTCGAACGCGACCTGCTGCTCATCGTCGACCTGATCCTCGCGCTGGTCCTCGGACTCGTCCTCTACGCCGTCTCGGCCCGCGACCCCCATGCTGAACCCGAGCTGTTCGACCGGCTGCAGTTCGTGCTTCTGGCCGTCGCGCTGGCGACCGATGCCGTGCTGCTCGTCGCCATGATCACGCGGATCGCCGATGCGGGCTTCACCGCCAACAAGGTCGCGGCACTCGGCATGAACCTCGTGCTGCTGGTGAACCTGATCGGCTCGACCCGCCTCCTCGCCCGCTTCAACCGCGGCACCAGCCCATTCGCCGCGTTGGAACGCTGGCAGACCGCGTACCTACCGGTCTACGGGATCTGGGCGGCATTCGTGGTGTTCGCCCTACCCCCAATTTTCCGCTTCGCGTAGCGAGCGTGCGGCGGCCTCAGAGCGCGCAGGCGGGGACTCCGGCCGCCGGCAGCGGGTCGGGCACGCCGATGCTTGGCATGCCGAGGCCGACGCTGCCCGGTCGCACCTCGACCCGACCTTGTGATGCTTCCCAGCGGTCCCCTGCTGCAGTGCTCCGGACCGACCGCGGCGCGACGTCGCTGATCAGGTGGTGCGGCGCGACCGAGGTGATCTCGACCTCGACCATGTCTCCGGGCCGAACGTCCACGTCGGACGAGAAGTGCACCAGCCGGTTGTCGCGGGCGCGGCCGGTGTGCCGGTTGGTCTCGTGGTCCTTGCGGCCGCCGGCTGCCGACGGGTCGGAGACCAGCACCTCGGCCGCCGTGCCGATCAGCTTCTTGTTCTCGGTCCACGCGATGTCGTTGACCAGCGTGACCAAGCGGTCGTACCGCTCCTGAACGACGTCCTTCGGCACCTGCTCGCCGAATTCGGCCGCAGGCGTGCCTGGACGAGGCGAGTACTGGAAGGTGAAAGCGCTGGAGAAGCGCGCCTGCCGAACGACGTCCATCGTCTCGAGGAAGTCGTCTTCGGTCTCCCCTGGGAAGCCGACGATGATGTCCGTCGTGATCGCGGCGTCCGGCATCGCCGCACGTACTCGCTCGATGATCCCGAGGTACTTGTCTTTCCGGTAGGACCGACGCATGGCTTTGAGCACCCGGTCGGACCCGGACTGCAGCGGCATGTGCAGCTGCGGCATGACGTTCGGCGTCTCCGCCATCGCGGCGATGACGTCGTCGGTGAAGTCCTTGGGGTGGGGCGAGGTGAACCGCACCCGCTCGAGGCCGTCGATCTCACCGCAAGCACGCAGCAACTTCCCGAAGGCAAGGCGATCACCAAACTCCGCACCGTACGAGTTCACGTTCTGGCCGAGCAGCGTCACCTCGACAACGCCGTCGTCCACGAGCGTCTGTACTTCGGCGAGGACGTCACCGGGGCGACGGTCGCGTTCCCGGCCCCGCAAGCTCGGCACGATGCAGAACGTGCACGTGTTGTTGCACCCGACGCTGATCGAGACCCACGCCGCGAAGACCGAGTCACGCTTAGTCGGGAGCGTCGAAGGGAACACCTCCAGAGCATCCAGGATCTCGACCTGCGACTCCTCCGCGATCCGCGCCCGCTCCAGGAGGACCGGAAGCGAGCCGATGTTGTGCGTCCCGAAAACGACGTCGACGTAGGGTGCACGCTGCGTGATCGTCGCCTTGTCCTTCTGGGCCAGACAGCCACCGACCGCGATCTGCATGCCCGGGTTCGCGGCCTTGACCGAGGCGACGTGGCCGAGGTTGCCGTAGAGCTTGTTGTCGGCGTTCTCGCGGACCGCGCAGGTGTTGAAGACCACGAGGTCAGGAGTCGCACCCTCGACCGCGGGTGTGTAACCGGCGGTCTCCAACAGGCCCGACAGCCGCTCGCTGTCGTGCACGTTCATCTGGCACCCGTAGGTGCGCACCTCGTAGGTCTTTGCGGGCATGGCCTCACAAGAATACGGGCCGTTCAGCGGTCGAATTCGTGCCAGGTCTTGCCGTAGTCGTAGGAGTAGTACAGGGCGTTGCCGGAGAGTTCTTCGCTGGCCCACAGCCACCGGCCTTCCGCCCGGACCTGCAGTTGGGTTTGCCGATCCGCCGTCGGCAGCTGGAGCGGGGTCCAGCCGTCGCCGTCCTTCCGCTCGATCCAGGCGCCGTCGCCGGCCGACACCGCCACGAGCCGGTCTTTCGGCAGGACAGCGATGGAGGGCGCGGACGTCAGGCTGCCGGCGATGCCTGAGGGGTCGATGGTCGTCCACCCCTCCTCGTCCGCCTCTCGCGAGAGGATGGCGTCAAGTCCGATGGAGGCCCCGTTCTCGTGACTCGCGACGACGAAGAGCCTTTCACCTGAGGCGGACAGGCCGCCTCCGTCCGTGGCCGAGCCCTCCGGGATCGGGATCGTCTCGGTCGTCCAGGGCGCTTGGCCGTCCTTGGCATGGGCGATTCGAAACGGTCCATCGCCTGTCCACGGAAGGAGCACCCACACCGTGCCGTCGGCTGTCAGCTCGATGCCCTGGACGTCGGTGGTCGGCAGGTCGGTCAGAGTCACGGCCTGCCGTTTCGCCGGGAGAATCACCTTCCACGTCCCCCGATCCTCTGACTCACCCTCGATGAGGGTTCCGCCGGCCAGCGACGTGCCGCGCTTCGCCTCCGGTAGGTGCGCAGCCGACAACTTCCCTGAGCGATCCAGGAAGCGCAGTGCGTGCTTCTTGTAGTCCGTGAGCAGGAAGCCGTTGCGCACGGCGATGACGTCGATGCGCGCGCTGGCCTCGCGCACGGCCCCGAACGTGCCGTCTGCGACCTCTCCCTTCTCAAGGTCGTACAGCCGCCACGCCCCTTGGGCCGGACCTTCGTCGTCCTCCGGCTGCACCTCCCAGGTCACGACCATCTGGTCCTTGCTGGTGGCGATATCGGCGGCGTGGCCTGCGCCGATGAGCTCATCAGCCGTGGCACGCGGATTGGCCGCCACCTGCCATTCCCGTTCGTCGGCTTGTGCGGCGCCAGGCAGCAGCAATCCGCCGACCAGCAGTGCTACGACTGCTGCGCCGACACGCGAACCACCCCCATGCCCCCGCATGGTGCGAGGGTATCCACCACGTGGGCTAACTCCGCCTCGTAGGCTGTGTTCGTGAAATTCAGGCGGGGGAAGCGGCGCGAGCCGCGGAGGTTACGAGGATGGCGCGCGGCCATCCTCCCCGTCGTTGCGGTTGTTGCCGTGACACTCATCGCCGCCGCCCTCCTACCCGAGGAGGCTGGCGCCAGGCACTTCCAGACCGCTCAGCTCGCGAAGGTGCAGATCCCCGGGCCGTGCGACGGCGGTGCCACGACACCGTTCACGCCGACCACCGCCGACATCGACGACGTGGGCGAGGGCTTGCCGGTGCAGCCGCTCGCCCGCGATGGCGAGGTACCTGGCGTGCCACCGGTCAACGCCACCCACACGGTGGCTGTGGACGCGCCGGGACCTCAGCCCGGGTCCAAGCGCGGCCTCGTCCGGCTCAACGCGCACACCTGGCCGAACGGCGCCGCTCTGGGCAACGCGATGCTCGCCCGCTTCGACGTGGGCGACGTCCTCGTCCTCCGGAATGGAGACCAGAAGGTCTGCTACCGCGTCACGGAGCGGGTCGAGGTCGACGGCGACTCCACCTACGATCCCTTTTACGCGCTGGATGGTCCGTCCGAGTTCGCCTTCATCGTCTGCTCTGGCGAGCGACGGGGCCCCGGAGACTGGGCCAAGCGCACCATCTGGTTCGGCGCGCCGATCGGTGACGTCCGAGCCAAGCCGACCCTGGTGAAGACGTCCACCAGCTAGGCAATCGCGGAGAGCACGCCGTTGATGAAGCTGGCCGAATCCTCGGTCGACAGGTCCTTCGCCAACTCAACGGCCTCGGCAATGGCCACGTTCGCCGGAACATCCTCGACCTGGGTGATCTCGTATGTCGCGATCCGCAGCAGGTTGCGGTCGACCGCGGGCATGCGGTCGAGCGTCCAGCCCTTGGCGTGAGCGGCGATGAGGCTGTCGATGTGCTCAGCGTGCGCCGCCACACCTTCAACCAGCTGCACGGTGTACGGGTGGACCGGAGGGTCGTTGACCTCCAGCCGGTCAGCCAGCGTCCCGCCCACCGGGAGTCCCTGAAGCTCGGACTCGAAGAGGATGTCGAGCGCGCGCTTGCGATACTTCGTGCGCGCGCTCACGTCACCCGACTCACTTGACTCGGCCGAGATACGAACCGTCGCGGGTGTCGACCTTGATCTTCTCGCCGGTGGTGATGAACAGCGGGACCTGGATCTCCTTGCCCGTTTCCAGGCGGGCCGGCTTGGTTCCGCCACTCGAGCGGTCGCCCTGCAGGCCGGGCTCGGTGTGCTCGACGGTGAGCTCGACCGAGGCCGGCAGCTCGATGTAGAGCACGCGTCCTTCATTGGTCGCGACCACGGCCTCCTGGTTGTCCAGCAGGTAGTCGCGGGCGCTGCCGACGATGTCGGGCGGGACCTCGATCTGGTCGTACGTGCTGGTGTCCATGAAGACGTAGGACGTGCCGTCGTTGTAGAGGTACTGCATCGTCCGCTTGTCGACGTTGGCCGTCTCGACCTTGGTGCCGGCATTGAAGGTCTTGTCGACCACTTTGCCGGATTCGACGTGCTTCAGCTTGGTCCGGACGAAGGCTGGGCCCTTGCCGGGCTTGACGTGCTGAAACTCCACGACAGCCCACAGCTGTCCGTCGAGGTTGAGCACAAGGCCGTTCTTCAGGTCGTTCGTCGTTGCCATCAGGCGATCTCCAGCAAGTCTGTGGTCATCGGGGTGAGCACCTGCGGCGTCTTTCCCACCAGGACGGTGTCTTCGATGCGGACGCCGCCGCGGCCCGGGAGGTAGATCCCCGGTTCCATCGTCAGCGTGGTGCCGGCGGCGAGTTTACCGGCGTTCCGCACGCCCACGTACGGGTCCTCATGGATCTCGAGGCCCACGCCGTGGCCGAGCCCGGTCGTGAAGTACGTGAGCCAGCCGGCTTCGTCCAGGACGGTCCTCGCCGCGCGGTCGACATCGGCCACCGGCACGCCGGCCCGGAGCGCTGCGACTCCGGCGGCTTGGGACGCCTGGACGGCCGCGTGGATCTCGCGCTGCCAGTCGGCGGCGGGCCCGACGACGAACGTTCGCGTGCAGTCGGCGTGATAGCCATCGACTCGTGCGCCGAAGTCGATCTTCACCAGGTCGCCGGTCTCCACAACTCGATCGGTGGGTCGGTGGTGCGGGATCGCGGCATTCGGTCCCGATGCCATGATCGTTTCGAACGCCAG
>DATFFJ010000242.1:0-7222 GCA_035250065.1 Aeromicrobium sp.
CGCCTCGCCGACGAGGCCTACAGCCTCGACGGCGCGACGCCGGCCGATTCCTACCTCTCGATCGAGAAGATCCTCGACGTCGCCGAGCGCAGTGGCGCCGACAGCGTCCATCCCGGGTACGGCTTCCTCGCCGAGAATGCCGACTTCGCCCAGGCGGTCATCGACGCCGGCCTGATTTGGATCGGTCCGTCGCCTGAGGCCATCGACGCCCTCGGCGACAAGGCGAAGGCCAAGCACATCGCCGAGCGTGCCAACGCTCCCCTCGCGCCCGGCACCAAGGATCCGGTCAAGGATGCCGACGAGATCGTCGCCTTCGCCAAGGAGCACGGGCTCCCGGTCGCGATCAAGGCGGTCTACGGCGGCGGCGGTCGCGGCCTGAAAGTGGCACGAACGATCGAAGAGATCCCCGAGCTATACGACTCCGCGGTCCGCGAGGCCGTCTCGGCGTTCGGTCGCGGTGAGTGCCTCGTCGAGAAGTTCCTGGACAAGCCCCGCCACGTCGAGACCCAGTGTCTGGCCGACCAGCACGGCAACGTTGTCGTCGTCTCCACCCGCGACTGCTCGCTGCAGCGGCGCCATCAGAAGCTGGTCGAGGAGGCGCCGGCGCCGTACTTGAGCGACGACCAGATCGCCCGCCTGTATTCGGCGTCCAAGGCCATTCTCAAGGAGGCCGGCTACGTCGGCGCCGGAACCTGCGAGTTCCTGGTCGCTCACGACGGCACGATCAGCTTCCTGGAGGTCAACACGCGCCTGCAGGTCGAGCACCCGGTCTCCGAGGAAGTCACCGGCCTGGACCTCGTCCGCGAGATGTTCCGCATCGCTGCCGGCGAGGAGCTGGGATACGAGGATCCGAAGATTCGAGGGCACTCGATCGAGTTCCGGATCAACGCCGAGGACGGCGGGCGCGGCTTCCTGCCGGCACCCGGCACGCTCACCGCATGGCACCCGCCGAGCGGCCCGGGCATCCGGGTCGACTCCGGCTACGAGATCGGCGAGACGATCCCCGGCAGCTTCGACTCACTCGTGGCCAAGCTGATCGTGACCGGCGCGACCCGCGAGCAGGCGCTCGAGCGGTCCCGCCGCGCGCTCGATGAGTTCGTGGTCGACGGCATGCCGACCGTCATCCCGTTCCACCGCTCGATCGTCGACGATCCGGCCTTCAGTGCAGCCCCCACCGAATCTGGCACTGGCTCGTTCGACGTCTACACGACGTGGATCGAGACCGACTACAACAACCAGCTCGAGCCCTACGCAGGGGGCGCGGCCGAAGTCGATGAGCCCGACGAGCGTCAGAAGGTCACCGTCGAGGTCGGTGGCAAGCGCGTCGAGATCGTCCTGCCAGGCGGCCTGGGTGCGGTCGCGACGGCCGGCGGTGGCGGCAAGAAGCCGAAGCGTAAGGCAGGCGGTAGCGGTGCTGCCGCCGTCAGCGGCGACTCGCTCACCGCGCCCATGCAGGGCACCGTTGTCAAGATCGCGGTCGAAGACGGTCAGGAGGTCGCCGAAGGCGATCTGGTCGTCGTCATCGAGGCCATGAAGATGGAACAGCCGATCAACGCCCACAAGGCGGGCACGATCAGCAATCTCGCGGCCGCGGTCGGCGAGACGATCGGCGCCGGCGCGGTTGTCGCCGACATCAAGGACAGCTAGGCGCGCTCAGATCGGGCTTTGCCCAGGGGTACCGGCCGGCGCCGTGGTGTCGGCTTCGCCGAACGCGACGCCGGCTGCCCAGACGATGGCTGTGACCCCGAACCACGTCGACCCGCCGTCGATGTCGAACCCGCCTCGGGGGACCAGCACGTCGGTCAGCCAGAGCTCAGCGAACGTCAGCACCAGGCCACCGATGATCGTGTAGCTACGCACGTATCGGTCCACACTACTGACGATGACGCGGCGTAGCGCCACCGACAGGCTCATGAAGATCAGCACCGCGGCAACCAGCCAGACCGGCTCGACCCTGAAGTCATGGAACAGCCAAGCCGCCAGCGTCAGCGCAACGCCGTAGGCAACTGCCGACAGGGCAAGAGACCAGGGCAACGCGGGCGCACCGCCCCGAACGCGCCACGCGCTTGGGGGACTCATGGCCGCAGTATGGCAGTTGCGAGCGAGGCCGCGGCCATCACAAGGTGAACCATTGCTGACGCATCCCCAGGGTGGCGACGACGTCTACGAGCGTGTCACCACGGACAGCGTCTGCGAGAACCCGCCCACGGGTGAGCCGCTGGATCCCACCGCTCGCACCTTCGCGAAATACCTCGTACCCGAGCGCAAACCGGTCACGCGCAGGCTCCTCGACGTCGCGGTGTAGACCTTGTAGCCCGCAAAGCTGGAATAACGCGAGAGGACGAGCTGGTACCTCGATACGCCGGCGACCGGCTGCCATATGAACCCGAGGGACGAGGAACTCAGCGCGCTGCCACGGAACCCGGTGATCGACGGAGTCCAAGCCGTGATGCGACCCGACCACGCTCCGAGCGCCGAACCGTTGCTGCGCAGCGCTCGCACCTGCGCGTAGTACGACTCGCCTCGCGACAGTCCGGTGAAGGTGGCGCCGAGTCCAGTCGTCTTGCGGGACGTGGCACTGGCCATCGACATCCATCGCGACAACCGGATCTCGTAATATCGAGCGCCCGAGACAGCGCTCCAGGCGAAGGCGAGGCGAGACGTGGTGCGGCCGGAGATGCGCAAGCCGGCCGGAACGTTCACCGTCGATGGGCGCGTCGTCATCCAAATCGCATGCGAGAACCCGGTCAACGGTGAGCCGCTGGATCTCACCGCTCGCACCTTCGCGTAGTACCTCGTGCCCGAGGGCAATCCGGTCACGCGCGCACTCCTCGACGTGACATTCAACACCTTGTAGGTCGCGAAATTGGATTGGCGCGAGATGGCGAGCTGATACTTCGCTGCGCCGGAGACCGGCTTCCATATGTACCCGAGGGCCGAAGAACTCAGCACGCTCCCCCGGAACCCCGTGATCGACGGGGTCGAAGCGCCGCCCGACGCCAGAATCCGCGCAACGGTGTCGCGAAGGCCACCGGACGCACCGAGCCAGGAGTACGCGTACGTACCCGGGCATGCCGTCGAGCGGACATCACGGTGTCCCGCGATGCGGTTCAACGTCCTTCCGCCGATAGACACGGTCCCCTTGGCCGGGACGCGCCCGAGCGCGAAGCGCCATGCCACGAGCCGTGCGGTGGCTGCCTTCATCTCCGCCGTCGGACCCGCGTTGGTGAACGTGCCCATCAGGGACACGCCCATGCTCAGCTCGTTCACCGTGGCATTGCCCGAGTGTGCAGCACGGACCTGGCGGGCGATCCCGCCGGCGCGACCTTCGAAGATCTGGCCATAGCGGTCGACGAGGAAGTTGTATCCGATGTCGCACCAGTTGTTGGCCTGCATGTGATACGCCTGAATCGACCGGACGATGCTGGCGGACGCGGACTTGGTGTAGCTGTTCGACCCGACCGTGTGGTGAATCACCGCAGCCCTTGTCCCCGAGCCGTAGATGGGTTGGGAGCAACCGCGCTGTGCTCGAGCGCCCCACGCACCGCGCAGGATGATGGCCGGCTGACCGACCGCCGCCGGCGTGATACCCCGGACGTCGCCGGGATCGATGGTGGCGATCCGCAGGTCGTTGGGCACGGACCGGGTGGGGCTCAAGACCCGGACTGCCACCGCGTCGGCCCATTCCACCCAGTGCGGCTCGGTGCCGGGCCGACCCTCTTCGGGCGTGCTGTTCTCCTGATGGAGCTCCGTCCAGTCCGACCAGCCCCGCTTCCCGCGCCAACGCACCGAGACCTCTGCCGTTGCGGGAATGCCCGAGGCCCACGTGACACCGACGAGAGCAAAGGAATCCACCTCGCGCGGAGTCAGCTCCGCGATCACGACCGGCGCGTGTGCGCTGGGATCGGAGCTCGAGCCATCGGCTTCGGCCTCGGCGCCGCCCTGGGATTGCCCTGCGTCCGAATGAGTGTGACCCGACGGACCCGGCTCGACCGGCACATCGGTGCGCACGGTGGGAACGACCGTCTGGTCGACGACGACCCGCGGCGTTCCGAGGTCTTCGTCCACCGGTGTGGTGATGGCGCTTTGCCATGCCAAGGTCGACCCGAGCAGCCCGAAGGTCAGGACATACGGAGCGAGCCGAACGATCACGCGCCGAGAACGCATGGAGACCATTCCAATCATGCGGCCGGGTTGGGGAAGCTGTGACTAGTGTGACTAATGTGAAAAAAGCCGCTTGAGGGAAAATTGCACACTAGATTTGTCCGATTTACAAACACCGCCACGGGACCGGCGGAAACTACAATAGTGTGATTTGTCCTGGGCACGCCGAGAAGCGAGCCAACTGGGGCGGTCTTGTCAGGGCACGACCTGGCGATGCAGCCGCCGAGCGGCCTCGGCCACCGAGCCCGACAACGACGGGTACACGGTGAAGGAATCCGCGACCTGATCGACGGTGAGGTGCATCGAGGCTGCCAGCGAGACGACGTGGATCAGTTCGCTCGCGCGCGGGCTGACGATCACGCCGCCCAGCACCGTGCCGGTGGACTTGCGGGAATAGAGCTTCACGAACCCGTCGTGGATGCCCTGCATCTTGGCGCGCGGGTTGGTCGCCAGCGGGAGCATCGCCACATCGACGTGCAGTCCGGCCTCCTGAAGCTCGGACTGGGATGGGCCGACGGTCGCGATCTCGGGCGAGGTGAAGATGTTGCTCGAGACTTTGGCGAGATCCAGGGGGTGCACTGCGTCGCCAAGGAGGTGGGCCATGGCGATCCGGCCTTGCTGGGCCGCGACCGAGGCCAGCATGAGAACGCCGGTGCAGTCTCCGGCCGCGTAGATGCCGGCTGACGACGTCCGCGAGACACGATCGACCTTGATGAATCCGCGGTCGTCGACATCGACGCCGACCGATTCCAGCCCGAGATCGGCAGTGCTCGGGATCGATCCGAGTGCGAGGAGGCAATGGCTCCCCTCCACGGTGCGCCCGTCCACCAAGGTGACGCGAACGCCGTCGCCCTGCCTCTCGACCCGCTCCATGCGGGACCTGTCGAGCACGCTCATGCCGCGACGGGTGAATACGTCCTCGATGAGAGTCGCCGCGTCTGGGTCTTCGCCGGGCAGGACGCGGTCACGACTTGAGACCAAGGTGACCTGGCAGCCGAGGCCGTTGTACGCGCTCGCGAACTCGGCCCCGGTGACCCCGGAACCAACGACGATCATGTGCTCGGGAATCTCCTGCAGCGCGTAGACCTGCTCCCAGGTGAAGATCCGCTCGCCGTCTGGCTTGGCCGTCGCGGAAACTCGCGGGTGCGCCCCCGTGGCAATCAGGACGCCGTCGGCCGGGACGTACCGCTCGCCCGCATCGGAGACGACGACGACACCGCCAGTGCGGTCGAGCCGACCGACGCCGGAGATGACCTCGACTCCACTCACCCGCAGGCGCTCGGCTATGTCGTCAGATTGCGCCGCCGCCAGTCTGAGCACGCGTTCGTTGACGGCCGCGACGTTGACGCGAACGTCGGTCGGTACGTCGACCCCAAGTTCTGCGGCGGACCTGCCCTCGTTGAGCAGGTCGGAGGTGGCAATGAGCGTCTTGCTGGGCACACAGTCGGTGAGCACGGCTGAGCCACCCGGCCCATCACGCTCGATCAACGTGACGTCCGCGCCGAGCCGGGCGGCCACAAGAGCCGCTTCGTATCCGCCGGGGCCTCCCCCGATGATCGCGACGCGGACTGCGGTCATCAGATCGTTCCAGTCCGCTCGTAGTCCAGCAGCAAGTCGATGCGTCGCTGGTGCCGGGACTCCTCGCTCCACGGGGTCGTCAGGAATGCCTCGACGATCGCGGTCGCCTCGTCCTGGGTGTGCATCCGGGCACCGATGGAGACGACTTGCGCGTTGTTGTGCTGACGCGCCAGCGACGCGGTCTCGGTGCTCCAGGCCAGCGCGGCCCGAATGCCTTCGACCTTGTTGGCGGCGATCTGCTCACCGTTTCCGGAGCCGCCGATGACGATGCCAAGCGAGCCCGGCTCGTCCGCCACTGCCTGCGCCGCGTGCACGCAGAACGGCGGGTAGTCATCGAGGGCGTCGTACTCGAACGCTCCGTGGTCGACCGGCTCGTACCCGTGCTCGGCCAACCAGGCGAGGAGGTGGGTCTTCAGCTCGTAGCCAGCGTGGTCGGCAGCAAGGTGAACGCGCATAGATGGAAGTCTGGCAGCCGCCGTCACCAGGCGGGAAGCGGATGCCCCGCCCGCATCTCGGCCACCAACGACGCGACCACCGCGTCGAGCTCGCCGTGATGTTGTGCAGCGACCACACGTTGACGCTGATAGGACGCGCCGGTCTCGATGATCCGATTGATGCCGTCGAGGTCGTCAAGGCAGCCGAGCCGCTCGGCGATTGGCTCCAGCTGGATCAGCAGTCGCTTGAGGTCGGTGGTGACCAGGTCCTCGTCAGCCTGCTCGTTGAGGATGAGGATCGCGTCCATGCCGTACCGCGCCGAGCGCCACTTGTTCTCCTGCGAGAACCAGGGGGGCAGGTTCGGCAGGCTGCGCCCTGCGTCCAGTTCGCTGGAGAAGTGCTCGACCAGGCAGTGCGTGAGCGCCGAGATGCTCAGCACCTCATCAAGGGTGGGAATCCCATCGCACACCCGCACCTCGAGCGTCCCGAACTTGGGCGACGGCCGCAGGTCCCAACGGATCTCGTCCAGCTGGTCGATGACGCCGGTCTTGAGCAGGTCGGCCGCGTAGGCCTCGAACTCCGACCACTGCTGGAACTGGAAGGGCAGTCCGGCGGTCGGCAGCTGCTGGAACATCAACGCGCGGTTGGAGGCGTATCCGGTGTCCTCACCGCCCCAGAACGGGGACGAGGCGCTCAGTGCCTGCAGGTGGCCGTAGTACGACAGCATCGCCGCGCTGATGGGCAGGACCTTGTCCCGGTCCTCGACGCCGACGTGGACGTGGACGCCGTAGATCAGCATCTGCCGCCCCCACCACTGCGTGCGGTCGATCAGCGTCTGATAGCGCGCCTTGTTCGTCATCTTCTGGTGATCCCAGCGGGCAAACGGATGGGTGCCGGCGCACATGAGCTCCACCCGCAGCGGATCCGTGACCTCCCGAATCTCCTCGATCGCCCGCTGCAGGTCGGCGCCCGCCTCACGCACGTTGTGCCCCACACTCGACACGATCTCGACGGTGTTCAGCAACAGCTCCTGCTTGATCGACGG
>DATFFJ010000243.1:0-2432 GCA_035250065.1 Aeromicrobium sp.
GCCGGCCTGGGTTCGGCCCTCTGCGCTCAGCACCGTCGTCGCGGGGCACGAGTCGAGCAGCCCGGACGGGCCGACGTCGGCGCACGTCCAGCTGAGCGTGACCGCGGCCTTGTACCAGCCGGCCGCGTTGGCAGAGGTGGAGGGAGCACCGGTGACCGTGGGCGCAGAGGCATCGCGCTTGATCACCACGCTGACCGGGCCCGACGACCCACCCACACTCGTCGCCGAGCAGCCGTACGGCGTCGCTGCCTGATCCACGGTGATCGACTGTGGGTCACATCCGGTCTTGGCGAGCGACGTGGGCGACTGCGGCTCCTGAACGAGCCAGGTGAGGGTGACATCGCTTCGATACCAGCCGTTGAGTCCGAGCGTCCCCACCAGAGAGGGCGTGATCTGCGGCGCCGACGGGTCGGTGACGGTGTAGGTCGCCTCCACCGTTTGCGTCAGACCACCACCATCGGTGTACGAGCACCGAGCCGTCTGGGCTCCGATCCCATCGGCCGCGTATGGGCCACTGAACGGGCTGAGCGTCGATGTCGCGGCGCTCGTCGAATTCGTCAGCCCATCCTCCGTGTCACTCACGAGGCATCCGGCGACCGGGACGTTGCCGTGGTCATAGCTGCTGCCATGCGTCACACCGGTCACCTGCACCACAGGCGCCGTATTTGGCGGCGGCGCGACGGAGACCGTGAAGCTGGCCGGGACGAAATTGAACGTCCCACCCGTGTTGTTGGACGTCTGGCTGAGAGTGACGTTCGCAGTGCCGGTCGCAACCGGCGTCACCGTGAGCGTCTTGACGTCGCCACAGCTCGTGAAGGTGAGGCTCGTCGGCGAAACCGCGACGACGGCGGTGTTGCTCGAAGCGACCGAGACGCTGAGCGTCGTCGATCCCGTCAGGTTGCAGCCGTTCTTGCCATCCCCGTTCCGCGGGGTGACGATGAGCGTCGTCGAACCAGTGCTGCCGCCGACGTTCAGCGCCATAGCCTCAAAGCTGGCATCGATCGTCGGATCGAGCGTGTTGGAAATGTCATCCGCGTACGCGAGCGCCGCGAACAACAGCGCCATCGCAAACGTGCCAACCAGGAAGCTCACACGCCCGCCGGCGCGAACCCGTTTCTGTGACGCCATGGTCCCCCCCTCACCTAGTCCGGAGTCCTCGGCGAAGCGCCCGGTTCTCGGCCGCCAGCCCAAGTTCCCCCCAAGCGTGCTGCACTTCGTCTCCGACGACGTGCATCAGGCACTTCTGAGGTTACGACGACAATCGCCACACGCAATACGTCAAAGGGCTAGTCCCTCCAGTACGTCGATATAAGAATTGCGAGGCCGCGGAAACCTGCTGCGCACGCTCACGAGGCGGTGCAACCTGCGAAGCGCGCGCACAAGGCCGAGATGCGGGCGCGTGCGGCCTCTTAGCCGAACGCTGCAGGGGTCGCCGCAAGGGTTCAGAATCACACCGTCATGAGCACCCAAGCCTCCACCAGTGGCCCCCTGGGCCAACCGCGCGGGATCGGCTTCGCGATCCTCATCTTCATCATCACCTTCGGCATCTACAGCCTCTACTGGGTGTTCAAGACCCAGGAGGAGGTCAAGGAGCATTCCTCGATTGGCGTCGGCGGCGTCCTCGGTCTCGTGATCTACATCCTCGTCTCACCCATCACCTGGTTCCTGATCCCTTCCGAGGTCGGGAAGATGTACAAGGCAGACGGTCGCGAGGCGCCGTTCACCGGCTGGACCGGGCTCTGGCTCCTGCTCCCGCTCATCGGCGCGTTCGTCTGGTTCATCAAGGTGCAGGGCGCGCTGAACCGGTACTGGGAGAGCAAGGCGGCCGGGTCGGCTCAGGTAGCGGCGGTGTAGGCGCCGTCGGCGCGAGTCGCGCGCTCGGGTGCGACCGTTACTTGCGCGACTGAAGTAACGTTGCTATACGTATTGAAGCGTTAGCCATCGCGAGCGGTCGAGGGATCTGGCCCGAAGACACCGCCGCAACCGGGGCTCCGGCCCGTCAGGTGCGACGTCCAGCCGTGAGCCGTCCACCCGGAGCGGCAAGCGGGTAGATGGCAACCGCGACGCGACCGCCCGACCGGCGATCGCACCCGTTGAACCTCCGGGACGACCGAGACGGCGACCGAGAGGAGCACGGGATGGCAGGCACGGCACCCGGCCGCGGAGCGACCGCCGAGCCGCCGACGCTGGAGCTCGTCCTCAAGCGGAACGGCGTCGAGCGGCTGAAGCGCGAGAAGAGCCCGCTCGGGATGCTCGACGAACTTCCCGCCCTCATCGCGGCCGGCTATGCCGACGTCCCCGAGGAGGACATCGTCCGGCTCAAGTGGTGGGGCCTCTACCACGACAAGCCCAAGGTCGGCACCTTCATGCTCCGCATCAAGCTCGCCGCGGGACGCCTTACGCCGGCGCAGCTGCAGACGATCGGGCGGCTC
>DATFFJ010000244.1:0-2392 GCA_035250065.1 Aeromicrobium sp.
GATGTAGCCGTACAGCACGTCGACCACGAGGTTGAGGATCGCGACCGCGAACGCGTAGAGCATGGTCATCGCCATCAGCACCCCGTAGTCCTTCTGGAAGATCGAGGTGATGTAGTACCGACCCACGCCGGGGATGCCGAAGACCGTTTCGATGATGAACGAACCCGTCACCAGGTACGCCAGCGTCGGTCCGAGGATCGTCACGACCGGGATCAAGGCGTTGCGGATCATGTGACGGCTGACGACGGCCTGGCCGCCGATGCCCTTGCTGTGCGCCGTGCGGATGTAGTCCTTGCGCGTGACTTCCAGCATGGACGCACGGGTATATCGCGCGATCACGGCGATCGGGAACCCGGCGAGGGCGATCGTCGGCAGCACCCATGTTTCCGGCCCCTTCCAGCCGCCGGTCGGGAACCATCTGAGGGTGACGCTGAAGAACAGGACGAGCATGGTGGCGAGAATGAAGCTCGGCGTGGCGACACCGACGATCGATATGCCGGTGGATAAGTAGTCAGGCCACCTGTTGTGACCGAGCGCCGCAAAGATTCCGAGCGGGATCCCAACGACGACCGCCAGCACGAATGCCATCAACCCCAGCTGGAGCGTCGTGAGGAGCCCGTCAGCGACGATGTCATTCACGCTGCGGTCGGCGAACTTGAACGACGGACCGAGGTTGCCCTGCAGCAGATCGGTCACCCAGCGCACGTATTGCACGGGGAGCGGATCGTCGAGCCCGTACTTGATATTGAGCCGCGCCACGGTGGGAGCCGGGAGCGCCTTCTCACGCGCCCACGGGCCTCCGGGCACGGAATGCATGAGGAGGAACGTGAGCAGCGTGACGATGAAGAGCACCGGGATGATCCAGAGCAGCCTTCCGACGATGTATCTGGTCATCTCGCGCCTCTCTCGAACCGATTGGCCCCGAATGGTGAATGTAGTTCAACGGGTGGGCCGGTTAGCCGGCCCACCCGCAGTGGTGTCACTGAGCGGAGTCGACTCCGTGCCTCAGTGGTTCGCGATCGAGACGTTCTCGAAGAACAGGTCTCCGTAGTTCTCGGAGTCCTGCGACGTCGGCATGGCGCCGGTGACCCACGGCTGGACCTCGTAGTTCGTGACGCGCCATCGCGTGAACACGGCGGCGGCATCCTCTACGAGCATCTCCTGTGCCTGGTTGTACAGCGGGATCGCCTCGTCGATGTTGGTCTTGCTGCCTGCTTCCTCGATCAGAGCGTCGTACTCGGGGTTGTTGTACCCCTCGTCGTTGTTGCCGCTCTGGCTGTGGAACAGGACGCGCAAGATGTTGTCCGGGTGCGGATAGTCCATGCCCCAGGCGTTGCGGGCGATCGCATACACGAGCTGCGGTCGCTCGACGACGAACTGGTCGAATGTGACGCCCTTCAGCTCGGACTCGATGCCGAGGTTGGTGCGCCACTGCTCCTGCATGAACGCCGCCGGAACGTCGTGTCCGGCATCCGTGTTGAAGCCGAATGACAGCACCGGGACTTCGCTGACGTCGCTGTAGCCGAGCTCACCGAGAGCCGTCTGCAGTTCTGCCTTGGCGGCCTCGACGTCGTACGGCAGCCCGATGTCGGGCTGGTGGCCGGGCACGCCGGGCGGGAGCGGGCTGCCGGCGACCTGGCCCTGACCGCCGTAGGCTGTCGCGAGGAGCGTCTCCTTGTCGATGGCCATGGCGAGGGCGCGGCGGAACGACCGGTTCGAGGTCGGCTTGACCTCGTGTGGGTTGCCCTTGTACGGGTCCTCGGCCGAGGTGTCGAAACCCCAGTAGTCGAAGATGACCGTCGGCAAGGTCTGCAGGAGCGGCCCGAGGTTCGGGTCGTCCTGGATGCGTGGAACCTGGTCCGGCGGAGCCTTGACCATGTCGTACTCACCAGCCTCGAAGGCGGCCTGCGCGGCGGCAGGATCGCCACCGATGTGGTAGCGGATCTCGGTCAGGGTCGGCTTGACCTCGCCATACCAGTTCGGGTTCGGCTCGAGAACGATCTCTGCCTGGTGATCCCAGCTCTTGAGCTGGAAGGGACCCGAGCTGACGTAGTTGCCGGCCTCGAGCGCGTTCGCGCTGGTGATCCACTCCTCCTTGTACGGAGCGGTGCCCCACAGCGCGGCGAGGTCGAGGGCGTATCCCGTGGGGTGATCGAACGTCACGACGAACGTCTTGTCGTCGGGAGCCGACACGGCGAGGTTATCGACCGCGGCCTGGATGTCCGCGTCGGTGGCGTCCTCGGGAAGATCAAGGATCTCCTGGCCGCCGTCGACGTCGGAGATGATCGCGGCGTACGTCGCCGCGGTGCGCGGGTCGATCAGCCGCTTCCAGGCGAAGACGAGGTCGCCGGCAACGATCGGGTCGCCGTTGTTGTACGTGACGCCGTCACGG
>DATFFJ010000245.1:0-3122 GCA_035250065.1 Aeromicrobium sp.
CGAAGGTTGTCTGGATCGAGACACCCACCAACCCGCTGCTGAACATTGCCGACATCGGCGCCTTGGCCGACGTGGCCCACTCAGCGAACGCCACGCTCGTGGTCGACAACACCTTCGCCTCGCCCTACCTGCAGCAGCCGCTTGCGTTGGGCGCCGATGTCGTCATGCATTCGACGACGAAGTACCTCGGCGGGCACTCCGACGTTATCGGCGGTGCTCTGGTCACCGACGACGCCGATCTCGCGGAGCGCTTCGAGTTCCTGCAGAAGAGCGCGGGTGCCGTCCCCGGCCCGTTCGATTCCTACCTGCTGCTGCGCGGCATGAAGACGCTGGCGGTCCGGATGGAGCAGCACTGCACCAACGCCGAGGCGGTGGCCCGGTTGCTCGCCGAGCACCCGCAGGTGGCCGAGGTCATCTACCCCGGCCTGGAATCGCATCCGGGACATGCCGTGGCGGCCAAGCAGATGCGGCGCTTCGGCGGCATGATCTCTGCTCGGCTCGCTGGCGGGCGCGACGCCGCGATCGAGCTATGTGAGCGCACCCGGATCTTCACGCTCGCCGAAAGCCTTGGGGGCGTCGAATCACTGATCGAGCACCCCGGCGTGATGACCCACGCGTCGGCCGCCGGATCGACGGCCGCTCCCCCGGATGACCTCGTCCGGATCAGCGTGGGCATCGAGGACGTCGACGACCTGCTGGCCGACCTCGATCAGGCGCTGGCCTGAGCGGGACGCCTGCTCAGCACGAATCCCAGCATCAGAATCCAGAGCCCGAACAGCCCAGCGCCCAGGACGTTGTTCCATGCGCCGCCGGGCGCGGCGAAGCCCGAGTCGCCGTAGACGGTTGCGAGCTCAGCCAATTGCTCGGCGGCGAACAGGGCGGTGACCCACCCGAACCATGTCGGGAACGAACCCTCACGCAGCGCGGCGAGTCCCACTGCACCGGCCATCACCACGACGGTCGTCGTGAGCACAGGACCGAAGTAGCTGGCGACGTCCAGCAGCGAGCGCGCGGTCTGAGGATCGATGGTGTCGGCGTGCACGGCGGTGCCGGAGTAGAACCACAGCACCACGGCCGCCTGGGTGACGAAGGCCGCCGACGCGGCCAGGAACGCAAACCCGTATACCTCCGGGAGGGCACGACGAGTCCAGGCGACCAGGACGAAGAACGGGATGAGCGCCAGGGCGAAGCTCACCACCATGACCGGGATGTCGTCTTGGCGGAGTTGCAGCCACGCCTGGGTGTCCTCCGGCGAGGCATCGAGGGGCACCGGTGTGCCGAGAAAGGCGGTGCCGATGGCATAGAGCGCAATGAACGCGAGGGCCGCGAGCGGTGGAACCTTGGAACCAGTCATGGTGTGCAGGCTATGCCGTCTGCTCGTCGTCGCTGGCGATTCCGGGAGCATCGTCGAAGAACTCCAACTCGGGCCGCGCGACGTCGTCGAGCTCCTCCAGCGCGGCGAACTCGGCTGCAGTGAACTCACGCGTGCCCTCTTCGATCTCCTTCGGCGTCTCAAACTCCATGCCATCGAAACGGCGCGCCTGCGTCAGCAACTGAGTTTGCATGGAGCCCGCGAAGGCGTTGTAGTCCTTCACCGAGCGCTCGATCGAGCGGCCGAGTTTGGAGGCGTGCTTGGCGACCGTGCTGAGCCGGTTGAACAGCACCTGGCCCATCGACACCACTTCTCGCGCGTTCTCGGCCAACTCCTCCTGCCGCCACGTGGTAGCCAGGGCCTTGAGGATCCCAAACAAGCGCGCCGGCGTCGCCAAGACCACGCCCTTGTGGAACGCATCGGTTTCGAGCGTCGGATCGGTGTCGAGAGCGGCGACGAGGATCGCCTCGTTCGGGATGAACGCCACCGTGAACTCAGGGCTCGACTTCAGGCCGGTGAAGTAGGCCTTGTCGGCTAGCGCGTTGACATGGGCGCGAACGGCTTTGGCGTGGTCCTTGAGAAGCGCGGCACGCTGCGCGTCATCCAGATCGGCGCGGCTGGCTTCGATGAACGCGTTGAACGGCACCTTGGCGTCGATGGCGAGTTCCTTGCCACCGGGCAGCGTGACGATCATGTCGGGCCGACGCGCGCCGGAATCGGCCGTGATGGACTCCTGGACGGTGTAGTCGACGCGCTTGATCATGCCGGCGGCCTCGACAATCGACTCGAGTTGAATCTCGCCGTAGACCCCGCGGACCTGGTTGTTGCGCAGAGCTGAGGCGAGCGCCTCCGCAGCGGCCTTCGACTGTTCGGCCGTCAGCCGGGTGTGCTTGATCTGCTCAGCGATCTGGCTGTGCTGAGCCGCACGCTGCTGCTCCATGTCGTCGACCTTGCGCTGCATGTCGGCCAAGTTCTTGGCGATGGGCGCCATCTGCTGCAGGACCTTGCTCTCGTCGGCCTGTGCCTTCTCGCGTTCGGCGAGTTCGCGGCGATGCTGCTCTGTGAGCTGGCCGACTTGGTCGCGCAGCGCGACAGCCGTGGCCTGCGCTTGGGCGAGGTCGGCCTGCAGCATCGCCTTCTCCTGCGCCTCGGCATGCCGAACAGCCAGCACGTCTGCCTCGTGGCGGGCCCGCAGGACGTCAAGGTTCCCGCCGTCGGCCCGGCTGCGACCGATGACGAAACCGGCGACCGCACCAATGGCCAGCCCGATGAGAAGAACGACAACCAACTCCATGTCGCCCACCATTGCAGGGCGGACCGACAAAACCGGAAACGACGCGCGCGGTCGGTTCAATCCGCCTCGCTAGGCTCGGCGTATGGCTGGACGCGCGCTTCCCGGTGAACTCACCTGGCCGAAGCTTCTCGGGACGTCGATCGCCGCAGTCGTGGCCGCATGGCTGGGCGGCCGGCTGGGACTGGGCGGCACGCTGACCGGCGTCGCCATCGGCAGCGTCGTCGCGACCTTCGGCTCGGCGTTCTTCACAACCACGATCGCCAAAACCCACGAGGTCATCCCGACCGTCCTCGTGCGTACCGACCGCGGGACGGTGATCGAGACTCGGGCCGACCATGACGTCGAGGTCGAGAACGCCGGCGATACGACGGTTCTTCCCGCGCAGCCCGAGCAACCAAACCCGGTGTCGGCAGCGCCCGGTGCCACGGAGCCGAGCCGATGGAGCCAGATCCACTG
>DATFFJ010000246.1:0-18935 GCA_035250065.1 Aeromicrobium sp.
CTTTGAAGCCTTGAAGGTTCCGGGCGAGGACGTGACGCGCGCTCGCACGAATTGCTCGTCCGACCCTCGCTCCACCTCGACCGCGCTGAGCTTGTCCAGTCCGCCTTTTATGTATCCGCCGTCGGCGTAGGTCTCTTCATACAAATGGATGTAGTCGTCGCACGCCGCGCAACTAGGCGATGAGATCCTCCGCAGCTGCTCCGTGTCGCCCGTCTGAGATGCATAGTTGGCCAACTTCACCCAGTAGGCGACGAAGTTGGCGGCGCCAGTTTCGTCATTGCGCTTGGCTGCCGCGGGGAGGGTCGGCGGCTTGAGGCTGGACGTCGGCTCAGGCGAACGCCCCGGGTCTGATGCCGTCGCGGACGGCTCGATGGGGGTTGGTGCGCGGCCGCAGCCAGACAGGACGATGAGCGCTGCACACGCAAGGGCCAGTCGTCGCATGAAATCCCCCCGATTTCGTTGCCCAGCAACCTAGAGCCGGGGAGGCCGACCTGTCACGCCCTGTTCCCACCGCAAACGGGGGAATGTGGATTCACTCCCGGGTAGCGCCACCGAACATGATCTCGTCCCAGCTGGGCACGCGGCGGCGTTCGTGACGCTTCTTGCTCGGCGCATGCTTGGACGGGTGCGGGGTGGAGGGCACGGCGAGGTCCTGCTCTTCGGTGATCTCGACGTCGGCAGCTTCGGTCGGAGCGGAGACCTCAGCTTCGACCGACATGGCCAGCTGCTCGAGGGCCCGGCGATCGCGAGCCTCCTTCAGCGACGAAACCGGCGCCGACCGTTCGAGCACCTCTTCGGGCACGGGCAGGTCGAGCGGGATCTCGTCAACTTTGGGGAGCAGCTCATCGATCGGCAGGTCGATCTCGACGTCGAGGTGGACCTCGACGGTTTCAGCAACCGGGTCGGCACTCCGGGCAATGCGCTCGGTCGTCTCCTCGTCACGCACTGCGTTGGCAATCGCCATGTCGCCGGTCGTGGGCTCGCCGTCCTGCAGCGCGAGGTCGCCGATCAGTGCATGCGCTGCGTCGTCGGCCGGCAGGACGTAACGTCCCTTGGTGTCGAAGAGGAACGTCGCCGGTTCGGCGGCGCCGTCGGCCGCGACGATGACCGTCCAGCGGCCGTCCTCGCGCCGCCACGAATCCCAGGCGGCTGATTCGGCCGAGGCGCCCTGCGCGCCCAGGGCCGCGTCGACTAGGGAGCCCAACTGCATGCCAGGCGCGCCCGTGGCGTGGAGTCGGCGTACGGAGGTGATGCGGGCCTGTTCGACGATGTACTCGCGCTCGGCGATGACGGGGATGGCGAAACCGCGCACCCGATCGACGGACATGCCTGACTCTTCGGCCACCTGCTCGGGACTCTCGCCGCGACGGATGCGGTTCTGGATCTCGCGCGGATTGAGGGTTACTTCCATCGTGGGCTCCCGGGTTCCGGCCTCGTGGTCGGGTTGCGTGGTCGTGCCGGTCGACGCTGAGCCGGGGGCGGCGTCGAGTAGTGACGTCAACCTCAGATCAGTCGGGATGTGGAACGACTCATCGGTCAGCGCGTCGTGTGCGACGAGGAACCGTCCGTCCTCGCTCAGTCCGGTGAGACCGAGTTCACGCATGGTGCGCCTCCGAAGTTTGTCCTTGCCTCAGCGTAGGAACGGGTCAGCGACGATCTCGGAGGACACGCCGACAGACACGCGTGTCGGTCACCTCAATAGTGCTCAGCAGTAGACACGTGTCACTTTCGTGACACGAATGTCGCCAGCGAATGGTCGACGATGCCGTAACGGTGCGTGGTGATCGATACTGCCTGCTCGCGCAGGAAGGGCAGGAGTTCGACGCGTCCCGACGACGTCACCGGCCCGCCATACAGCGCCACATCCGGATCGCCCTGGACCGCCGCGGCGGTCGCGGCGACATCAGCACCGACCAGCCGGACTCGGGACGGACGGGTTTCGGCAACGCGCTCCAACCACTGCTCGGACGTCTCGACGACGTGGTCGATGCCGTCCGGCAGGGAAGCGGCGCTGCTGACGCTTACCCGCGCGCCGGCTCGCGTTGCGGCCAGCAGCACGCGCGCCAAGGGCACCGGTGACCCTTCACTGCGAATGGTCACATCGGTGGGGACGTACTGAAGGACGTTCAGCTCGGCGGCGAGCTGGGAGACATCTTTCGCGATGCCGTACTCCTGATCCCACGCCTGCTGGTCGGACGCGGCGACTGCACGCAGGTACGCGCGGGCCGGGTCGTCGAGCTGTGCCGCGAACCGGTCGAGCAATGCCGTCACCTCGGGAGCGAGCTCGACCTCGGGCGCGGTGTGAAGCGGTGCTGCGTGCCACGTGCCCAACCGTGCGAGATAGTTCGGCCCGCCGGCCTTGGCCGTTGCACCGACGACGGAGCGCTTCCACCCGCCGAACGGCTGGCGGCGGACGATCGCACCGGTGATGTGCCGGTTGACGTAGAGGTTGCCGGCTTCGACAGCGGCCAGCCACGTGCGCACCTCGTCTGGATCGAGCGAGTGCAGGCCGGCCGTCAGTCCGTACGACGTGCCGTTCTGCCACGCGATCGCGTCGCCGAGGCTCGGCGCGTGCATGATCCCGAGGACCGGGCCGAAGAACTCTGTCGTGTGGAACTGGCTACCGGGTTGGACACCGAGGCGTACGCCCGGCGTCCAAAGGCGACCGTCGTCGTCCATTTGCTTCGGCTCGATCAGCCACGTCTCCCCGTCGGAGGCGGCCGTCAGGGCATCGAGCAGCGGCCCGTCCGCCGGAGCGATGAGGGGCCCGACGGTTGTGCTGAGCTCGTCCGGCATGCCCACAGCGAGCGAGGACACCGCGTCAACCAGCTGGCGGAGGAATCGTTCAGACCTTCCCACCGGCCCGACCAGGATGGCCAGGCTCGCGGCAGAACACTTCTGCCCGGCATTGCCAAAGGCGCTGCGGACAATGTCGGCGACCGCCCGGTCGCGGTCGGCGCTCGGCGTGACGACAATGGCGTTCTTACCGCTCGTCTCGGCCATCAGCGGCAAGTCCGGTCGCCACGACCGGAAGAGCTGCGCCGTTTCCCAACTGCCGGTCAGGATGACCCGCTCGACGTCCGGATGCATGATCAACGCCTGGCTCAGCGGGCCCTCCTCGATGACGGCGAGGCAGAGCGCATCGCGGGGCACGCCGGCGTCCCACAGTGCCTCCACGACGACGGCCGCACAGCGCGGACTCTGCGGCGCCGGCTTGAGGATGATGCCGCTGCCGGCAGCCAGAGCGGCGAGCACACCGCCGGCCGGGATCGCGACCGGGAAGTTCCACGGCGGCGTGACGACCGCGATGGCAGCCGGCTCGAACCGCGCCCCGCTCACCACGCTGAGTCGCAGGAGCTCTTCGGCGTAGTAGTGCGCGAAGTCAACGGCCTCGCTCACCTCGATGTCGGCCTCGGCGAAGGTCTTGCCGGTCTCGGCCATCATCACCGCGATGAGATCGCTGCGTCGCGAACCCAGAGCGCGGCCAGCCTGGTGGAGCGTCCACGCACGGACTTCCGGAGCCCGTTCGCGCCAGGCACGACCTCCGTCCCGCACGGTGTTGACCAGTGACTGAAGGCTGGCCGGTCCCAGCAGCCGGCTGAGCTGGACGGCGTGCTGGCCGAGCGCGGTGTACTGCGAGCGTGCGGCGATGCGTTCGGCCCAATCCCGATTGGCGGCGAGCGCAGGATCGGTGTCTGCCGTGTTGGCGAATGTCTCGCGTCGCTCCGGGGTCTCGGTGCTTCGGTTCTGCGTGCGCCGCGGACCAGCTGGGTCGGCCGTCGAGGCCTCCAGGGATGTGGCGAACTGCTTGGCCTCGCGGTCGAAGGCGGCCGGATCGCTCAGGTCGGGCAACGCGGCCAGGAAGTTCCCCGGAGTCGCCGCCTCCTGCAGCCGTCGGACCAAATAGGCGAGCGCGGAATCGAACTCCGCCGGCGGGACGACAGGCGTGTAGAGCCGCAGCGGTCCCAGCTCCTCGCGCGCCACACGAAGCGGCCCGCCGTCGAAACCGAGGAGCGCTTCGAAGTCCACGGCGTCGCGCACACCGCGGTCATCGGCGAGCAGCCACGCGTGGGCGATGTCGAACAGGTTCTGGCTGGCCACTCCGATCCGGACGTTCTCGGTCCGTTCTGGAGTCAGTGCCCAGTCGATCAGGCGTTTGAAGTGTGCATCGGTCTCGGACTTCGACTCCCACGTGGCCGGTGGCCATCCACGCAGTTCGGCCTCGGTCACCTCGAGTCCGAGGTTCGCGCCCTTGACGATGCGGACCTTGATCGGTGCGCCGCCCGCCGCCCGACGCTGGGCCGCCCAATCCTGCAGGCGTTCGAGCGTCGCCATGCTGTCCGGGAGGTATGCCTGCACGGCGATGCCCGCCTCGAGTTCCGGGAAGTCCTCCAGCGCCCGCGTGAAGGCAGCGACGGTCAGGTCGACCGATCCGTACTCCTCCATGTCGAGGTTGATGAACGTCCCACACAGCTCGGCCTCGGCAAAGATCGGCTCAAGCCGGTCGACCAGCCGATGCACCGTCGCGTCGAACGCCCATGGGTTGAGCTGGCTGGCGATCGAGGAGACCTTGACCGAGACGTAGTCGACATCGTCGCGCCGGACCAGCTCCATGACCCGGTCGCGATGCCGCAGTGCCTCGCTTTCCCCGAGCACCGCCTCACCGAGCAGGCTGAGGTTGAGCCGGTCGCCGCCCCGGGTCAGCTCGGCGATGGACGAGCCGAGCCGGGCCGGTGTCGCGTCGACGACCAGGTGGTCGACGAGCTCGTGCAGCTTCTTGTGAGCGCGACGCTGGACCAATTCGGGTGCGAGCCTTGAGGCTTGGGCACCCCAGCGCAGCGCACGACGCTCCTGGCCAGACAAGAACTCCGGCAGGTGCGGCGTCAGCTTCCGTAGTGCATGAGCGGCGGTGTCCGCATCCTCCGGGCGGATGACGCGATCGATGAACTGCACCGTGAACGACAGCCCGGCCGGATCCCGCAGCAAGGCGGTGAGCCGTTGCGCAGACTCGTCAGACTCGCCGCCGGAACGCGGCGAAGTCGCACGCTTCGGGTCGATCCACGTGCGAACTAACTCGATGCTGCGCTCAGCGAGGGAGGCGTCGGACATGGCAGGGACCAATGTAGTGGGGCGTCGGCCCAGTTCAGATCGCATGTCCGGTCCGTGTCGGCCATGAGACGATGACGCGCGTGGACGCTGAGCCGGCAGTGGGGCCGATCGATGCCCTGCTGCTCGTGTCGTTCGGTGGCCCGGAGAAGCCGGACGACGTCGTGCCCTTTCTCGAGAACGTCACCGCCGGTCGCGGCGTCCCGCGCGCACGACTGGAGCAGGTCGCCGAGCATTACCTCCTGTTCGGCGGTCGGTCGCCCCTCAACGACCTGAATCGCGACCTCATCAGCGCCATCCAGAAGGACTTCGCCGACCACGGCATCGACGTCCCGGTGTACTGGGGCAACCGGAACTGGGATCCGTACCTCCGGGACGTCTGCCGCGACATGGTGGACGACGGAATTCGGCGAGCCGCCTATTTCGTGACCAGCGCCTACTCGTCCTACTCCGGGTGCCGGCAGTACCGGGAGAACCTGGCGGACGCAACAGCGGGACTTCCCCTCGAGCTGTCCCGCATCCGGCTGTACTTCAACCATCCCGGGTTCGTGACGCCCTTCGTCGAGGCCACGGCCGAAGCTATGGCGTCAACCACGTCTGACGCGCACGTCGTCTTCGTGACGCACTCGATTCCCACCGGCATGGACGCGGCGAGCGGGGGACCCGGAGCGCATGCCTACCGGCGTCAGCACGAGGAGGTCGCCCGCTTGGTCGCCGAGGGGGTGGGGGCGAGCAACTGGTCGTTGGCCTACTGCTCGCGGTCCGGCTCGCCGCACCAACCATGGCTGGAGCCCGACATCAACGACCACCTGCGCGAGCTGGCGGCCGACGGCGTCTCGTCGGTCGTCGTGGTGCCGATCGGATTCGTCTCCGATCACATGGAGGTCGTCTTCGACCTCGACACCGAGGCCAAGGCGACGGCCGCGGAGCTGGACGTGGAGTTCCAGCGGGTGGCCACGCCGGGCAGCCATCCGGCATTCGTCGCCATGGTCCGTGAGCTCCTGCTCGAGCGCGCCGCGGTCGACCGCGGTGACGATGTTGAACGGTCGGTGATGGGCGTCTGCGATCCCAATCCGGACCGCTGCGCCGATGACTGTTGCCCGAACATGCGGCTGGCCCTGCCCGCTGTCCCATGACCCCTGCGCCCCTGGAACTGCTCGGCACGGCCGTGAAAGTCGGCGTCGCTGCCGCCGGGCACGTCCGCGAACTGCGGCCCGTCGGCCGGGTGGAGGTGGCGACGACGAAATCGAGCGCGACCGATGCGGTGACGGCCATCGACGAGGCCACCGAGGATTTCATCCGGAGCCTGCTCCTGGCGGAACGACCGGACGACACGATCATCGGCGAGGAGGGCGACGACCGGCACGGCAGCAGCGACGTCAGCTGGCTGGTCGATCCCATCGACGGCACGGTGAACTTCGTCTACGGCCTCCCGCAGTACGCCGTCTCCCTGGCCGCGGTCGTCGGCGGGCAGACGGCCGCCGGCTTCGTCATCAACGTCGTCTCCGGGGAGCGCTGGGGTGCCGCCCGTGGCGTGGGCGCCTGGCGTTCGTTCGGTGGGGAGCGCCAGCAGCTGGTTGCGGCCGAGCCGCCCAGCGCCGGGCTTGCCCACGCGCTGATCGCCACCGGCTTCCACTACGTCCCGGAGATCCGGGCGCGTCAGGCGCGCGCCGTCGCCGAACTCATGCCGCACGTTCGGGACATCCGGCGGTTCGGTTCGGCCGCCCTCGACCTGTGTGCTTTGGCATCCGGACGCTTCGACGCCTACGTGGAACAGGGGCTCCAACCGTGGGATCTCGCCGCCGGCGTCCTGATCTGCCGTGAGGCGGGCCTGGTGGTGTCCGGGCTCGACGCCGACGGCGAACCGAACGAACCAAGCGAACGCTTGGTGATGGCGGCGCCGAAGGCCTTGGCTGAGGAATTTTTCGCGCTTGTCGTCGCTTGTGGGTTCTGACACGCGCGACGCACTCCTACCAGCACGAATGGGTATGGAACAATCGCGCCGGTTCAATACACATTCGGAGGATGTCGATGGCAACCGACTACGACGCACCGCGCAAGACCGAGGACGAGCATGCCGAGGACTCGATCGAGGAGCTGAAGGCGCGTCGACATGAGAAGAACTCGGGCAAGGTCGACGAAGATGAGGCCGAAGCCGCCGAGTCCTTTGAGTTGCCCGGAGCCGATCTCTCCCATGAGGAACTTGCCGTCCAGGTCGTCCCGAAGCAGTCCGACGAGTTCACCTGCAGTTCGTGCTTCCTGGTCCACCACCGCAGCCAGCTCGCCTCGGACAAGGGCGGCAAGCTGATCTGCAAGGACTGCGCGTGAACCGCTAGAGGGCCTTGTCTTCCTCGTTCGCTTTCGTCTTCGTCTTCATGCCGGGCGGCAGGTGCCCCGTCGACTTGACCCAGTAGGTCGCCGCTGATCGTTTGACGAGCACGCGCACCAACTCGGTCAACCCGCCACCGACGAACGCCCACAGCGCCACCTCACGCACACTCGCATCAAGGCTCTTCTTCTCCGACGGCGGCTTCTTGCCGGTGGCAACCTTCCACGTGAGCTCAGATGCCTGGCGCGCCAGCAAGCCGGCGGCCACGGTCGACCCGTGGTCCATCAGCTTCCAGACTTGCTTCGATCCGGGCGTCGGCTTGGTTGCTTCGGGGGCCACCGCTGCTTGCGCCTTGCTCTTCTTGGTCACCAAGGATTCCTTCGTCGCTCAGTCCCAGTTTGTCGCACAGGGTGTCCGAGCGCGGCGGCAACCGCCTCCGGATGCCGGCAGGACACCAGCCAGTACGGCGCGGGGTCGCTCGGATCGTTCACTTCGACCCGGACGCCGCCGTCCACGTAAGGCCGCGTCCGCAGCCAGGCGCGTGCGTCCGCCTCCGGTCCGAGGCTCGCCCGGAACGCCCGGCGATCGAGTGGAGTGACCGCCCCGATGTGTGCTGCATCGAGGCAGGCGCTGCCCACGCGCAGCCCCTGTGCGTCCGCGCGGACGGTGAGACTGCCGTAGCTCCAGATCAGCGCCCCGGCCACCAACGTCCCGACGATCGCCGCCACCACGCCGAGCGATGGGGACGCGGCGACCACCATGATCCACCCGCAGACTCCGCCGAAGATGAGCGCGACCGCCCACCACGCCGGGGGAGCAGTGAGGCGTTCGCGGTAGGCGTCCACGGGACCAGCCTAGAGTTCGGCGCATGATTGACGTCTTGCTGCTGCGGCTTGATCCCGACATCCCTGCCCCGACCTATGCGCAGCCCGGCGATGCCGGTGCCGACCTACGGAGCGCGATCGACATCACGCTGGCGCCGGGGGAGCGGGCCATGGTTCCGACGGGCATTGCCATCGCACTTCCGGAGGGCCATGCCGCGTTCGTCCATCCGCGGTCAGGCCTGGCGATCAAACAGGGGCTGTCGATGGTGAACACGCCCGGCACGATCGACGCCGGATACCGCGGCGAGATCTCTGTCCTCCTTATCAACCATGATCCAAGCCAACCGATCGACATCAAGCGCGGCGACCGTATCGCGCAGCTGATCGTCCAGAAGGTGGAACGAGCCAGCTTCGTCGAGACCGCCGAATTGCCCGATTCCTCACGTGGAGCGGGGGGCTTCGGGTCCTCGGGCGGACATTCGTCCATCGGCTGATCCGTCAATCTGCACTCTCCACGGACGTGAAGGGGTCATATTGAGTGCATACAGCACGTGACTTGCGGGACCGGAGGCAGTTACATCTGACGGAGAGCTGAACGAAATGCGGCGCGCCGGGGGTTGGCCAAGGACATTCCTCGGCGGGTGCAAAGATGGAATTGAAAGCCTAGGTGGGAGCCAGGAGACTATGGGTGGATTGGTAAGTCGCACACGCGAGCGCCTCTCGCCGGAGGAGCATGGCGCCACGGACATCACGAACGATGCCGATCCGGACGCCTGCTGCCTGATCAAGGACCAGCCCGACCGATGCCTGGCCAACCTGCACGGCACGCTCCGCAGCGTCGATCTGCGCCCGGTTGACGGCGTCTCGTCGCTGGAGGCGGAGCTGCACGACGGCTCGGACGCCGTGACGCTCATCTGGTTGGGGCGACACGAGATCGAGGGCATCGAGCCCGGCCGCACGCTGACGGTGCATGGACGGGTGGGTCGACGCGGCAAGGAGCGAGTGCTCTACAACCCGCGCTACGAACTCGATGCCTGAGCATCAGGCTGCTGCATCTGCGGAGACTGTCGAACACCTCGTCCGGTCCAAGCTGGCCGAAGCCTTGGGGGGCCGGCGCGGCATCATCGAGAGTGCCGTACCCACCGTCGCGTTCACGATCCTGTACGTGTCGACGCATGACCTCCGGCTGGCATTGACGGTCAGCATCGCTATCACGGTCGGCCTGCTGATCGTGCGGCTGATCCAGCGCAGCTCCGTGCAGTTCGTCCTCAACGCGCTGTTCGGCATCGCCATCGCGGCCGTCTTCGCGGCGCGCAGCGGGGAGGCGCGCGACGTCTTTCTGCCGGGCATCCTGTACAACGCCGGCTACTCGGTCCTCTTCGTCGGCTCGATCGTGGTCGGCTGGCCGATCGTCGGATTCATGATCGGCAGCCTGACCGGCGAGCCAACCGAATGGCATCGCGACCGGGCGCTGGTCAAGCTGTGCTCGCGACTCACCTGGCTCTTCGCGGCGCCGTGCATCATCCGCGTGCTCGTCCAGTACCCGCTCTGGGTCGGTGACCACATCGCATTGCTCGGCACCGCCAAGATCTTCCTGGGCTGGCCGCTGCAGATCGCCGCCTTCGCGGCCATGGCCTGGCTGCTCAGCCGGAACAAGACACCGGTGGAACCGGAGACCGCCTAGTCCTTGTCTTTGTCTTTGTCCTTCGGCGCAAGCATCTCGCTGAGGGCGTCCTCCGATTGCTCGGAGCACACGAACAGCAGCTCATCACCGGTCTCCAGCGAACGGTCGCGGTCGGGCGTGTGGATTTGGTTGTCGCGCAGAATCGCGACGAGCACGACGTCCTCGGGCCACGGCACGTCGGCGACACGATGACCCACCAGCGGTGAGTCGTCCGGCATGGTCAACTCAACCAGGTTGGAGTCGCTCTGGCGGAAGGTGAACAGCCGGACGAGATCGCCCACGGTGACGGCTTCCTCCACGAGCGCAGCCATCAGGCGCGGCGTCGACACCGAAACATCGACGCCCCACGAGCTACTGAACAGCCATTCGTTGCTCGGATGATTGACCCGGCCGACCGTACGCGGAACCGAGAACTCCGTCTTGGCCAGCAGGGCTGTCACAAGGTTCGCCTTGTCGTCGCCGGTGGCCGCGATGACGACATCGCACGTCTCCAGCTGAGCCTCGGACAAGGCTGACATCTCACACGCATCCGCCAGAAGCCATTGGGCATCGGGGACCAGGTCGGGGCGGATCGACCGTGATTCCTTGTCGATGAGCAGGACCGAGTGGCCGTTCTCGATGAGCTCGAGGGCGACGCTGCGGCCCACGGCGCCGGCGCCGGCGATGGCGACGCGCATCAGGCCTCCTCCTTGGGTCCACGCTCGAGGGCGGCGTGTGTCTTCTCGGCATGGTCCTCGCGCATGAAGACGCTCAGGAAGTCGCCTTCCTGGATCACCGTGTCGGGGGTCGGGATCAGGCCGGCGCCGAGACGGGTGACGAAGGCAACGCGCGCCTCGGCCTGATGCTCGAGCACTGAAACCTCGCGGCCGATCCACGGGTCCGGGGCAAGAATCTGGTCCAGGCGAACCTCCCCGGACGCGTCTCGCCAAGTCGGTTCTGACTCAACCGGCAGGAGCCGGCGAAGGACTTGATCGGCCGCCCACGGGACGATGGCGACGGTCGGGACACCGAGGCGTTCGTAGACCTCGGCGCGGCCCGGGTCGTAGATCCGGGCGACGACGTTCTTCACGCCATACAACTCGCGCGCCACGCGGGCCGAGATGATGTTCGAGTTGTCGCCACTGGAAACCGCCGCGAAAGCATCGGCGCGTTGAATGCCGGCTTCCTCGAGGACCCCACGATCGAAGCCCATGCCGGTCACCGTGATGCCGCTGAAGTCGGCTCCCAGACGCCGAAAGGCCTCGGGGTTCGCATCGATGACTGCGGTGCTGTGTCCACGTCTTTCCAGGCTCGCGGTGAGAGTGGCGCCCACCCGGCCGCACCCCATGATCACGATGTGCACGAGACGAGAGACTACTCCGCGTCAGGGCGGGTGGCGCGGTCAGTGGCAGTGTGGCGTCGATGGTGGTTGCATGTCCTCTCGTGACCCACGGCAAACCACCCGGAGCCTTCATCCGATGGCTCTTTCGGGAGCCGGCACAGGCGGACCGGCACGCCGGGCCGTTCGCCGAGAATCCGATCGGCCACCATCACTGGCTCAGTGTCATGTGCCTTGTGGGCGTCGGGTACTTCTCGGTGCTCGGCTACCAGCCGGGAATTGCGGCCTTGGCGGCTGGATCGCTCGCGCCGATCGCAACCGTCGCCCTGATCGCCCTGACCCTGCTGGGCGCCCTACCCGTCTTCTGGCGCGTGGCTACCGAAAGCCCCCATGGTCATGGGGCGATGTCGATGCTGCAGCGGCTTCTGCCGTTCTGGCGTGGCAAGTTCTTCGTGCTGACGCTGCTCGGCTTCGCCGCCACGACCTGGGTCTTCTCAATGACCGTGTCGACCGCGGACGCGGCCGCCCACATCATCGACAACCCGTTGGTGCCCGAGGCGCTGGACGGCAAGAACGTCTGGGTCACCTTGGCCTTGCTGGCGCTTCTTGGCGGGGTTGTCCTCCGTGGCTTCACCGAGGCGATCGGCGTGGCAGTAGTTCTGGTGGTCGCCTATCTCGCGTTGAATGCCGTGGTTATCGGCTGGTCGCTGTGGCACGTCGTCGGTCACCCCGAGGTGATCGATGGATGGACGAGGCGGTTGGCAGCTGACCACGCAGACCCCGTGGCGATGTTGACCGTGGCCCTCCTCATCTTTCCCCACCTGGCTCTCGGCATGTCCAGCTTCGAGACGGGCGTCGCAGTGATGCCGCAGGTCAAGGGCGACCCGGCCGACACGGTCGAGTCGCCAGCCGGTCGGATCCGCGACACCAAGAAGTTGCTCGTCACCGCGGCCTTGATCATGAGCTTCTTCCTCTTGGCGAGCTCACTTGTGACGACATGGCTGATCCCGGCCGAGGAGTTCAAGGCTGGCGGCGAGGCCAACGGTCGTGCACTGGCGTATCTGGCGCACCAGTACCTCGGCGAGGCTTGGGGCACGGCATACGACATCGCCACCGTCGCCATCCTCTGGTTTGCGGGAGCGTCCGGGCTCGCCGGGCTCCTCAACCTGATACCCACCTACCTGCCTCGTTTCGGTATGGCGCCGGAATGGGCCGCGTCCACCCGGCCCTTGGTGCTGGCGATCCTTGCGATCGCTGCCGTGGTGACCTGGCTGTTCGACGCAAGCGTCGACGGCCAAGGCGGGGCGTACGCGACCGGCGTCCTGGTGTGGTTCAGCTCCGCAGCCATCGCCGCCACCCTGGCGGCGCAGCAAAAACGGCAGTGGCGGGCGTTCACGGCTTTCCTGGCGATCGCGCTCGTGTTGCTCTACACCACTGCGGTGAACATGCTGGAGCGTCCCGAAGGTGTCCAGATCGGTGTCACGTTCATCGTCGGGATCATCGCGCTGTCGATCGCCTCGCGGTTGCTCCGCGCCTTTGAGCTGCGCACGCTCGAGGTGGTGCTCGATGACAAGGCGCAGTTGTACGTCCAAGACCTTTCCCGCCGATCGATCCGGATCATCGCGCACGATCCTGAGAAGTCTCAAGGTGCCGACGATTACCGACAGAAGATCGAGCAGATCGTCGAGGACAACGACCTCCCGAACCCGCATGACTTGGTGTTTCTGGAGGTGACGGTGACTGACCCATCAGATTTCGAATCTCGGATCGAGGTGACTGGCGCGACGCTGCACAAGAAGTACCGGGTGTTGCAGGTCGAGGCGCCGTCAGTCCCGAACGCCATCGCCGCCGTGCTCCTGCACATCCGTGATGCGTCTGGCGTGCTTCCGCATGTGTACTTCGAATGGACCGAGGGCAACCCGATCAGCAATCTGGTCAAGTTCCTGCTGTTCGGGGTAGGAGAGGTTGCGCCGGTGACGCGGGAGGTGCTGCGTCGCGCCGAGCCGCGACGCGAGGCACGCCCGCATCTTCACGTGGGGTGATGGTCAGGGCTGGAAGCGATAGCCCAATCCTGGTTCGTTGAGAAAGTACTTCGGGCGGGCCGGGTCGTCCTCCAGCTTGCGCCGCAGTTGCGTCATGTAGAGCCGCAGGCTCCCGCCAGCCGTCTCATAGCCCGGGCCCCACGCCGAGCGCAACAGTGTCTGGCGACTCAGCAACCTTCCGGGGTGTCGGACAAGGACCTCCAGGAGTTGCCACTCCGTCGGCGTGAGATGGATATCGACGCCAGCCTTCGTGACCCGGCGCCCCGCAAGATCGACGATGGCCGCGCCCACGGTGACAACGGGGGAGGCCTCCGGCGTGGGGACGCGGCGCGCGGCGGCCCGGAGCCGGGCGAGAAGCTCATCGGCTGAAAACGGCTTGGTGACGTAGTCATCGGCTCCAGCGTCCAACGCCTCGACCTTGTCGTAACTGTCAGCGCGGCCGGACAGCACGAGAATGGGAGCGTCGGTCCACGTGCGCAGCCGCTCGATGACCTCGGTCCCCTCCATGTCGGGTAGGCCGAGATCGACCACCGCAATGTCAGGCGGGTGCCGTCCGGCGAGCTCGAGACCCTCGGCACCGGATCGTGCGGTGTGAACCACATAACGATGCGCGCGCAGCGTGATCGCCAGTGCCGACAGCAAGTCGGGATCGTCGTCCACGACGAGCACGCGAACGGACTCAGTCACCGCGCCACATCCAAGGTCACCACCATCGTCAGCCCCCCGCCGGGGGTGGCGCGCGCTTGGAGCGTCCCGCCCATGGCCTCGGTCAGCCCCTTTGACAGGGCCAGGCCGAGACCGGCGCCCGCGCCGACGTCGGTGTCACCGCTGTGCTGGAAGGGGACATAGAGGCGGTCCTGCTGCTCAGCTGGGACACCCGGACCGTGGTCGCGGATCAGAAGGCGCACAAGGTCACCGTCGAGAACCCCCCAAACTTTGATGTGACTCGTGGTGTGCTGCAGCGCATTACCTACGAGGTTCGCGACCACACGCTCAAGCAGCCCGGGATCGGCCGAGACGGCGGGCAGGTCGTCGAACTGGACCTCGACGCGTTCGGTCGAATCATTCAGGTGTGCAAGTGCCGATGCGGCCACCTCTTCGATGTCGGTCGGTTGGAGCTGGATGGGGAGGGCATCTGCCTGCAGCCGACTCAGATCCAGCAGGTTGGACACGATGCTGGTGAGCCGGTCGAGCGAACGATCAGCGCCAGCCAGGAGGCTGCGCCGGTCGGACTCCTTGAGTTCTGTCCCGAGGATCGCCGAGACGGAAGTCTTGGCGGCTGCCAGCGGAGCGCGCATGTCTTGGGACACCGCTTGCAGGAGCGCCGTGCGGAGCCGGTCAGTCTCGGCCAGGGCGGCCGCACGGGCCGCCTCCTGATCCAGCCGTCGTCGGCGCCGGGCTGCCGTGTCGACCACCGAGGACACGCCGGCGGCGACGCCGGCGAACACGAGCAGGGCGAGCACGTCGTTGGAGTCGGCGATGGCCCACGTGTGAACCGGCGGCGTGAAGAAGTAGTGCAGCGCGGTGTACCCGATCAACGAATACAGCAGCGCCGGCATCAACCCGCCGATCAGCGCCACGACGATCGTCATGCCGAGAAACAGGATCGCATCGCTGACGAGGTTCAGCGGTTCGCGCAGCGGCACGAGGACGGCGGTCAGCGCAGCCGGCAGGACGAGGGCCAGCACGTAGCCGAGACCACGCCGCCGGGCACTGAGAGCGGGCGCGCGGTTCACCGCACCAGTGTGACGCGTTTTGGAGTTAGGAAGTTGTCAGGATTGCGGCTGCCGGCTGAGCCACGTGGTTGTGTCATTCAACGTGACTCATGCGCAGGGACCTCTTTCGGAGGAGATCCATCCCGAGCACCGACACCACTGGTCCAAGGTGATGTGCCTGACCGGTGTCGACTATTTCTCCACGCTCGGCTATCAACCCGGTATCGCGGCGCTCGCCGCGGGCAGCCTCGCGCCCCTGGCCACCGTGGTCTTGGTCCTTCTGACCCTGTTCGGCGCGGTGCCGGTCTACCGACGCGTCGCAGCTGAGAGCCCGCACGGTCAAGGCTCGATCTCGATGCTGCAGCAGTTGCTGCCGTTCTGGCGCGGCAAGCTCTTCGTACTCGTCCTGCTCGGGTTCGCCGCTACCTCGTGGGTGATCACGATCACCTTGTCGGCCGCCGACGCGACAGCCCACATCGTGGAAAACCCGCTCGTTCCGCACTGGTTCGAGGGCAAGGAGGTCTGGATCACCGTCCTTCTCATCTTGGGGCTCGGCGCCGTGTTCCTGCGCGGCTTCACCGAAGCCATCGGCGTGGCCGTTTTCATCACGGTCGTGTACATGGGCCTCAACGCCGTCGTGATCGCGGTGTCGTTCCTTCACGTGCTGCAGGAACCTCAGGTTGTCAGCGATTGGAGCAGCGGCCTGACCGCACAGCACGGTAACCCGATCATGATGGTTGCGCTGGCCTTGATCCTGTTTCCGAAACTCGCCTTGGGCATGTCGGGTTTCGAGACCGGCGTGGCCGTGATGACGCACGTCAAGGGCGATGCCTCCGACACCGATGAGGCGCCCGCAGGTCGGATTCGGAACACGAAGAAGCTCCTCGTGGCGGCTGCCGTCATCATGAGCGGCTATCTCATCGCCAGTTCGGTGGTGACGACGTGGCTCATACCCGCCGAAGAGTTCAAGGAAGGCGGCGAAGCCAACGGACGCGCCTTGGCCTATTTGGCTCACGTGTACCTCGGGGAGGCGTTCGGAACGGTTTACGACGCCTCAACGGTCACGATCCTGTGGTTCGCCGGGGCGTCGGCCATGGCAGGGCTGCTCAACCTCGTGCCGCGCTATCTTCCCCGATTCGGTATGGCCCCTGAATGGGCCTCGGCGATTCGTCCGCTCGTCGTGGTCATCACCGCGATCTCTTGTCTCGTCACTTGGTTGTTCGCCGCGAGCGTTGACGCGCAAGGCGGCGCATACGCCACCGGAGTCCTGGTGCTCTTCAGCTCCGCTTCGGTTGCCGTGACGTTGGCCGCCCGCAAGGCACGCCAGCACCGGATGACCGTCGCCTTTGCGGTGATCTCTCTTGTCATGCTGTACACGACCGGGGTGAACGTCGTCGAGCGGCCGGACGGTGTGCAGATCGGCACCGCCTTCATCATCGCGATCCTCGCCGTCTCCCTCGTTTCGCGCATCCGGCGGGCATTCGAGCTGCGCAGTCCGGTCGTCGAACTGGACGAGAAGGCCGAACAGTGGGTCGAGGACCTTTCCCGCCGTGGGATCCGGATCATCGCCCATCAGCCCGACGATCGCGGGCCCGATGTCTACCGGAAGAAGATCGACCAGATCGTCGCGGACAACGATCTCCCGAACCCGTACGACCTGATGTTCCTTGAGGTCACGTTGACGGACCCGTCGGACTTCGAGTCGCACTTGGAGGTGCGCGGAGTCACCCAGCACAAGAAGTACCGCGTGCTCGAGGTGGAGTCGCCGTCGGTGCCAAACGCAATCGCCGCGATCTTGCTCCACATCCGCGACGTGTCGGGCGTCCGACCGCACGTCTACTTCGAGTGGACCGAAGGCAACCCGCTCAGCAATCTCGCCAAGTTCCTCCTGTTCGGCATGGGTGAGGTGGCTCCCGTGACGCGCGAAGTCCTGCGCCGTGCCGAGCGCGAGCGCAAGGAGCGGCCCAGGATCCACGTGGGCTGACGCGCCAATGCCGGGATAGACCCGTGCGACGCGAGACAGTTTCCCCATGACGTTTGCCGACCCGCGGATCTGCCTGAGTTGTCGCGGTGCGATCGACGAAGGCATGACGACGTGCCCGCACTGCGGCACGAACCTCGCCTCCGCCGAGATCCAGCAGGCGTGGCGTGCCTTGGTCGTCGCTGATCAGTGGGTGGACCGGGCTCGGCTCGTTCAAGCCGGGGGAGAGGAGCAGGTTCCGGCTCCGGTCGCGGCTCCCACGCCACCGAAGCAGCGACTCAGCGCGGGCACCGTTCTGCTGGTCCTTGGAGCGGTCTCGCTGCTGGTCGCAGGCCTCATCTTCATCACCGTCTCGTGGGGCTCGATGGGGATCGTCGGCCGGGCGCTGGCGCTGTTGGCCTTCACAGCGGTCGTCGGCGCCCTGGCTCACGCGTTGACGCGTCGCGGTCTCCGGGGCTCGGCCGAGGCGCTCTGGACGGTGTTCCTCGGCCTTCTCACGCTCGACTGGTTCGCTGCCCGCCACCAGGGCCTGTTCGGCCTCGATGCCCTGCCCGGGGGTTACGCCGCCGGAATCTGGGGCGCCGTCGTGCTGGGTGCCGGCATCGTCATCGCCAAGGTCGGCCAACGACCGCTCGGCACGACGCTGATCGCCCCCACCCTCGCGGCCGGGGCCGCGCCGATCCTCGGTGCCGGAGGAGCTGCCGGAGAGCTGATTCCCGACAATGTGTTCTGGTGGGCCTTCGCCACGGGGGTTGTCGGGTGTGCCGTGACCGTCCTGCATCGCCGGCTGGCGTTGCGGCCGGCGGCGATCGTGGCCGTCGTGGGCACGTCGATGCTGGCCGGTATCGCCGTCGTCGCAGCGCTGGTTGAGGCGATGGATCATCCGTCGCTGCACGCTCTCGTGAGCGACCGACACGGCCTTCCCCTGGCCGTGGTGACGGTGGCGGCCGCCCTCGTCGGGTGCGTCACGCGTGATCGAGCGCGGTCGACCGCTGCCACGGTCTCGGCTCTCTCGGCCGGGACGTTGGTCGCGACACCGTCGGAGGCCGCGTGGGACATGCGTGGGGCCTTCGTCGTGGGCGCGGTTGTCGCCGTTGCCTTGGCCGCGCTCGGAGCCGGGAAGGGGGCCTGGGCTCGAGGGTTGCGTTGGGCTTCGGCGTTGAGTGCTGCCCTGATCGCGGTGGGCGGCGGGTGGTGGCTGGGCCGCCTGATCGAGGTCGCAGCAGCCGGCGCGGTCGGCGAACGGACCACCGCGCTGTCACAACGCATCGAGCTCGGCCTGCATGTGTACGTCGGGCCGTGGTGGGTGCCGCCGGTCATTGCGCTCGGCTTGGCCGGTGCGCTGCTGCTCGCCCGTCGGTGGCCCGAGATCGCGTCGCGCCGAGAAGCCAGCCCACACCTTGCCGGAGCCGCAGCGACGTCGCTTGCGCTCGGTGTCGCGACGGCGGTGGCCATTCCGATCCCGCCTGCCGTCTCACTGGGTTCCACTCTCGTTGTCGTCGGAACGCTGTTGGCGTTCGTGAACCGCGCGGCCCCGCCGATTTGGCGCCATCTCGGTTCGGCCGTGGTGGCTCTCGCTCCCGTGGTGACGCTGTCGTCCTGGTCGGCGTCACTGGTGGTGTGGCCGCTGGCGGCGGTGGCGCTGGCGCTAAGCGTGTGGCGCGAGTCCGACCCCGGCATCCGGTGGGCCGAGCGCGGGTTCGCCGCCTGGTGGGCGAGCCTGGTTCCCGGGATCGCCATGGCCTACGCCGACCGGCCGGCCCGGGCAGTGGCTTTGGCGATCATCGTGGGCGGCAGCGTCGTGATCGTTGCATCCGCCATCCGGGATCGACGAAGCGCGGCCGTCGGCCCAGCCGACCTGGGTGCCGGAGCGGCCGTGGTCATCGGGCTCATACTCGGTGCGGCGCAAGGACTCGACGCGATGCCGTGGACCGTG
>DATFFJ010000247.1:0-3435 GCA_035250065.1 Aeromicrobium sp.
GAAGCAGTCGCCCGGAGACTGCGGTGCGATCACCGGGAGCGGCGCCTCGCCGTTTCGCCCGAACATCGCTTGCAGCAGGTCCGATTGCTCGGTCTTGGTCGGCAGGCCGGTCGATGGGCCGCCGCGCTGCACGTTGACCACCACGAGCGGCAATTCAGTCATCACCGCCAGACCGATGGCCTCCGACTTGAGCGAGAAACCGGGACCGGACGTCGTCGTGACGCCCAGGGCGCCACCGAAGGAGGCCCCGAGCGCGGCGCCGACGCCGGCGATCTCGTCCTCGGCTTGGAACGTGGTGACACCCAGGGCCTTGTGCTTGCTGAGCTCGTGCAGGATGTCAGACGCCGGGGTGATCGGATACGAGCCGAGAAAGACCGGGAGCCCGGTCTTGACGCCGCCGGCGACCAGTCCGTAGGCCAGCGCGAGATTGCCGCTGATGTTGCGGTAGGTCCCGGCCGGGAAGGTGGCGGGGGCGACTTCGTACTGGACTGCGAAGCTCTCCGTCGTCTCGCCGAAGTTCCAGCCGGTCTTCAGGGCCGCAATGTTCGCCCCGCCGATCGCCGTGGACTGGCCGAACTTCTTGTCCAGGAATGCGATCGTCGGCTCGAGCGGCCTGCCGTACATCCACGAGACCAAGCCCAACGCGAACATGTTCTTGGCGCGACTGGCGTCCTTGCGCGAGAGGTCGAACTCCTTGACCGCCTCGATCGTCATGCCGGTCAGGTCGATGGCGTGGACCTGGAAGTCAGCGAGTAGGTCGCCCTCCTGGCCCAGCAGGTCGATCGGGTTGACGTCATACCCCGCCTTCGTGAGGTTGCGGGCCGAGAAATCGGCGGTGTCGACGATGATCGTCGCGCCCTTGTGCAGGTCTGACGCATTGGCCTTGAGCGCTGCCGGGTTCATGGCGACGAGCACGTCGGGGGTGTCCCCGGCAGTCAAGATGTCGTGGTCGGCGAAGTGGATCTGGAACGACGAGACGCCTGGGATCGTGCCCTGAGGCGCACGGATCTCGGCAGGGAAGTTCGGCAGCGTCACCAGGTCGTTGCCGAAGACGGCCGACTCCTGCGTGAATCGATCGCCGGTGAGCTGCATCCCGTCGCCGGAGTCGCCCGCGAACCGAATGATGACGCGGTCGAGCGGCTCCCGTGGCTTTGAATCGTTCATGCCGAGGCAAAATCCTGCGTCTTGGTTGCAGCTCTCAATGGAAGCCTAGTCGTCGGGTGGTGAGAAATCGGGTGTTGGCGAGGATTGGGACGTAGGCCACACGGTCATGTGAGCCCTCATGTCAGCACGGCCAGGACCTCGTCGGCCGTCGCGCGTCCAGATCGGACCGCCCCTTCCATGTAGCCGTTCCACTCAACTGCGTACTCGGCGCCGGCCCAATGCAATCGGCCGACCGGCTCGCGGAGCACGCTGCCGTAGCTCGTCCAGACGCCAGGCGCGAAGTGCGCGCCGTAGCAGCCACGTGAGAACTCCTCGGCGCTCCAGTCCTTCTCCAGGTAGGAGGTCGGATTGGCCGCCTCGGTGCCGAAGTACCGGACGAAACACTCGAGGACCTCGCGGCGGCGTTCGTCGGGACCCAAGCGCTGCCATCGACGTGCGTCGCCGGCTTCCACGAAGCCGAGCAAGACGCCCACATCGGCCTCCGGGGGAGAGACGTCGAAGGTCACCTTGACCGGTCCACGCTCGGAGATCGCTTGCCCGTTGAGCCCGGCATCGCGCCAGAACGGCGTCGGATAGGCCGCAAACGTCTTGATGACGGTTCCGGCGGGCGTCTTCTGCGTCAATTGGTCACGCCACGCAGGCAGGAGCGGCTCGTACTGCAGTCGCCCGGCGAGCGTCGGTGGCACGGCGATGATGACCCGCCGAGCCGTGTACACCTCGCCAGATCGCGTCGTTATGGAGGCGCCCCCCTCGTCCTGCCTGACCACGGTGACCGGCTGGTTGAGCCGCACGTCGAGGTCTGCGGCGAGGCGCTGGGAAACGAGCACCGATCCACCGACCACCCGGTCCTTCTGCGCACCGTCGTCGGTGGAGGCGAGCGTCTCCATGTCGGCGTTGCTCACCGTGTAAAAGAGCGCGTGCAGCAGCGACATGTCGCTGGCGTTCGCCGAGAAGATCGCCTCGGCCAGCGCGCGGAAGTAGTTGCGGCCGGTCGGAGTGCGCAGGTTGCGGCGGATCCACGTCTCCCACGTCTGGCCGTCGAGGTACTCAGCCTTGGGGTGGACCCACGGTCGGGCTGGCTCGACGGTGCGGGCGAGCCGCTCCCAGCGGGCCAGGCCCTGGGCCAGGTCGGCAAGAGCGATCGGGTTCAGCTTCGGCGTCGCGCCCTTGTGGCTGGCGAGGCGCGACTGCTTCCCGCCGAGGTCGACGAGGAGCTGGCCCGCGTCGTTCCACGTCGGGAAGGTTGCCAGGCCGAGTTCGTCGACGAGCCCGTACATCGCTTCGTGGCCGGCGCCGATCCAGGTGCCGCCGAGTTCGACCGGCGCGCCCTCGATCGCGCCGCCCTCGGTGCGGCCGCCGACGCGGTCGCGCGCCTCCAAGACGGTCACCGACTTACCTGCGGCGGCCAGCTTCCGGGCGGCGCTCAGCCCGGCGAGCCCCGCGCCCACCACCACAACGTCGACATGGTCCATGGCTGCGCGGTCAGGAATACAGTGCGTCGATCTCGCTGGCGTACTTCTCCGCGATCACCTTGCGCTTCAGCTTCATGGTCGGCGTGAGCTCATCGCCGCCTGGCATCCACGGGGTCGGCAGGATCTTGAACTTCTTGATCTGCTCGACCCGGGCCAGCTTCGAGTTGGCCTGATCGATGCCGGCCTCGAGCAACGTCTGGACGCCCTCGTCCTGGGAGAGCGACTCAGGGGTGGCGTCGGCAAGTCCGGCCTTGGCGGCATAAGCCGCGCAGGCATCCGGATCGAGCGTCACTAGCGCCGTGATGTACGGCTTGTCGTCGCCGATGGCAACGGCGCTCAACACCATCGGGCAGGCCACCTTGATGGCGCCCTCGATGTTTTGCGGCGACATGTTCTTGCCGGCCGCGTTGATGATGAGCTCCTTCTTCCGGTCGACAATCCGCACGTAGCCGTCGTCGTCGATGGTCGCGATGTCGCCGGTGTGCATCCAGCCGTCGCTGTCGATGGCCTCGGCGGTGCGCTCGGGGTCGTTGCGGTAGCCACGCATGACGAGCGGGCCGCGAACCAGCAGCTCGCCGTCCTCGGCGAGTGAGATCTCGGTGCCGCCGGGAACGACCTTGCCCACCGTGCCGATCCGGATGGCATCCGGCGGGTTCATGGTCACCACGGCCGACGTCTCCGACATGCCCCACACCTCGAGCACGGGGATGCCGAGGCCGAGCATGAACGCCAGCGCATCGGGAGCAATCGCGGACGCTCCGCTGGCGGCCACCTTGACCCGGTCGAGCCCGATCTTGGC
>DATFFJ010000248.1:0-7480 GCA_035250065.1 Aeromicrobium sp.
GCTTCTGGGAGTTCACCAAGTACGGCTTGGTGGTTACCGTCGTGACGGTCGCCCTCTGCGTCCCGTATCTCTGGCTTCGCTACCTGATGTAGCTGCCCTGGCTCAGATCCAACGACGAACGCGCGACTGATACTCGCGGTACGAATCGCCGAACTTCGCCGACAGGTAGGCCTCTTCGCGTGCGATCACGTGAAAACGGATCACGACGAGGACGATCGGCAACGTCGCAAAGGCCCACATCACTCCGGTGGACGCCGCGACCCCGATGTAGAGAAGCGTCATGCCCACGTACATCGGGTTGCGGCTGAAGCGATACGGGCCGTCGGTGACGATGGTCGTCGTGCGGTCACCGAACGGCAGGACACTCGTTCCCGCACGGCCGAATCCGCGCATCGCAGAGGTGTCGAAGTAGAGGAATCCCGCGAGGCCTGCCAATCCGACCGCAATCCGCACCGGGACTGGCGGCGCCGAGACGGGAAATACCCACTCCACGGCGAGGCCGATCAGAAAGCCGCCGACGAAGATGAGCGGCGGCGGGACGGTGATGCCAGTACTGGTGTCGCTGTCGGTCACGACCAATCACTCCCACTCAATGGTGCCGGGCGGTTTGCTGGTGATGTCCAGCACGACGCGATTGACTTCCGGCACCTCGTTGGTGATGCGGGTCGAGATCCGCTCAAGCAACTCGTAGGGCAGGCGGCTCCAGTCAGCGGTCATCGCGTCCTCGCTGGACACCGGGCGTAGGACGATCGGGTGGCCGTAGGTACGCCCGTCGCCTTGGACGCCGACGGAGCGGACGTCCGCGAGCAGGACCACCGGGAACTGCCAGATCTGATCGTCGAGGCCGGCCGCCGTGGTCTCCTCGCGCACGATGGCATCGGCCGCACGCAGGATGTCGAGCCGCTTGCGGTCGACCGCACCCACAATGCGAATCGCCAGCCCCGGCCCCGGGAACGGGTGTCGGCCGACGATGGCCTCCGGGATCCCCAGCTGGCGACCGACGTCCCGAACCTCGTCCTTGAACAGCGTGCGCAGTGGCTCGATGAGCGAGAAGGCGAGGTCGTCCGGCAGGCCGCCGACGTTGTGGTGGCTCTTGATGTTCGCCGCTCCCTCGCCGCCGCCGGATTCGACCACGTCCGGGTACAACGTGCCCTGGACCAGGAACTTCACCGGCGGACCCGGCGTCGCGAGGATCTCTCGCTCGGCTTGCTCGAACGTCCGGATGAACTCGCGACCAATGACCTTGCGCTTCTCCTCCGGATCGGAGACGCCGTCGAGGAAGCCGAGGAACTGGTCGCTGGCGTCGACGACCTTCAGGTTGACGCCGGTCGCGGCGACGAAGTCCTGCTCGACCTGCTCGGCCTCACCCTGGCGCAGGAGCCCGTGGTCGACGAAGACACAGGTCAGCTGATCGCCGATGGCGCGCTGGACCAAGGCAGCCGCCACCGCCGAATCGACGCCTCCGGACAGTCCACAGATGACGCGCGCGTCCCCCACCTGCTCCCTGATCGCGGCGACCTGCTCGTCGACGATGTTCTCGCTGGTCCACGTCGGCTCAAGGCCGGCGATGTCGTACAGGAAGTGCTCAAGAACCCGCTGGCCGTGTTCGGTGTGAAGCACCTCGGGATGCCATTGGACGCCAGCGACACGACGCGCGACGTCCTCGAACGCGGCGACCGGAGTGACGTCCGTTGACGCGAGGACGAGGGAACCCTCCGGTGCGGCGGTGACGGAGTCACCGTGGGACATCCACACCCGGTGCTCGGCCGGCAATCCGGCCAGCAGGAGGCCTGGTGCGACCACGGCAACGCCCGTTCGGCCGTACTCGCGGGAGCCGGTGGCGGACACCGTGCCGCCCAATCCCTGCGCCATGAGCTGGAAGCCGTAGCAGATTCCGAACAGGGGCACGCCGGAGCCATAGACCGCGGTGTCCAACGTGGGAGCGCCCGGCTCGTAAACGCTGGACGGGCCGCCGGAAAAGATGATGGCCGCGGGCTCCCTGGCCAGCATCTCCTCGATCGGCATGGTGTGCGGGACGATCTCGGAGTACACCCGTGCCTCCCGCACGCGGCGCGCGATCAATTGCGCATACTGCGCGCCGAAGTCGACGACAAGGACAGTCGCGTGCGGTCGGTTCACGGATCGATGGTATTGCCATCAGAAAATTTGATGACCACCCGTAACACCCACCGCAGGGGGTCGTTGATACCTACAGATCTGACTGTGACTCCCTCCCGTTAGATCGGTGCGCACCTCGGGTGGCGCGCCAACACCAGAGCCCGGCCCGTGAGCTCCCTCCAGGCCGGGTTCCGGTGTGGTCAGACCGTGGTCTTCCGTAGGCGGCGAAAGACGCCTGCCAGCCGACGACGGACACCGCCAGACCTGTCCGGGCTCGCCTCCTCGATTCGAATCAAGCGCTGGACTCCGGGATCTCCGATCCACCGCAGAAACACTTCCGCGCGAACCGTGCCCTCGGCGGCTGGTTCCAACTCGAACTGGAAGTCGGGATCTTCCTTGTACTTTTCATTTGCGACTCGCGTGCCCTTGACGTAGACGTAGCAGGCAGCTTCGGCGCCAGCCCGGGTGTTTGAGAGTCGCACCGAAACCCGCGTCGGCCTGAAACGACGGCGGGTAACACTGAGGTCGCAGGAGACTCCGGACAGGTCGAGGCTCTCGATGACGGCTGGCAGTCGCAACTCGCCACCAGGTCTGTGCGCGTCTCCAGACTCATGGTCAGAGCGAAGCTCCATCGCTACACGTGACCGTGCGCCGACGTCTGCCCGGAGGAGCCGCATCGGGACGCTCTGAGGAAGCAGGACGTCCGCAGCGGTTTCGGACGCAGCCAGGATCACCCGGAGTCCCTTCTCGTCGAGTTGCGAGTATCGCGCGACACGACGCAGGACGCCTTGGCTCGCCTGCTCGTCCAATCCAACGGCGTCGAGCACGAGCTCCATGTTCTGACTGACCCGTTCCAGAGCCGGTTCGGAGAACGCATATCGCTGGAACGCGGGACGGCTCGGATCCATCGCGGCGCGAGCCTTCGCGGCCGCCTCAACAGCCTGCGCGGCTGCATCACGAGCCCGCGCAGCCCCAGCGCCATCAATACCGTCCCACCGGGACGGCCCCGTGGGCCTGGCAAACGATTCCGGCCAAGGAGGAGACACATACTCCAACTGATGAAGCTCTGGCGCCGCCATGGCGATGACATCGAACAGAAGCCGGCCATCGGCCGACTCCGCCGGGTCAAGGAGACGATCGGCGGCGAAGAAGTCGGGCTGGACCATCGGAAATGCGTATCGGGACCCGAACTGAAGCTGGCGACGCCCGACGCCAGAGTGGCAGCGGTTCCGATTTTCCAGGTATGCCCGATCGAGTTGCTCGAAAATGCCGTTCGCTCCCGGGAAGGAAAGCGACTCCACGAACGCAGCACGGGACGCTGCATGAAGGTCAGGATCGATCTCGAAACTGGGACAGATCTTGTCGAACAGGCTCTCAGCATCGGTGGTGAGGTGCGCGGCGTCACCCTTGGCGGCCGCCCACCACCGCTTCTGCGCATTCATGTAGACCGGTCCCCAGAAGCTGCGCATGAGCTCGCCGCCGATGCCGGTCATGTACCCACGCGGGACACTCTCCGCCACGACATAGCGGGATATGAACTCGAAACTCCCATTGCTCTGGTAGTTCTGCCACCCCGACAGGTCCTCATCGAGGCTCAGAATGCTCAGGACCGACGACCCTTGATTCCACCAGCGCAACCCATAGCCTTCGACCAGCCGGCAGGAGACCTCCAAGTCCTTGCTGAGGGTGTCGCGGTAGGCGCCTGCGCCGTCGGGTGACCTCGTGTTGATGAAGATGTCCTTCTCGACCCCGCCGGCGATCGCGAACCCGAGCAGCGCCCGCGAGTCCTTGCCCCCGGACAGGCCGATCACCAGCGGAAGATCGGATCGTGCAGCGCCGACGACGGTGTCGACCGCCTTCGAGAACCCGCGTTCAAGAAGGGTGCGGTAATCGGCAGAGCTCGGGAGCGTTGGTCGAGTCACCACGCCACAGCCCTGTGTACTCGCCACCAGGATCTCGTCGGATTCGAGCACACGGACCTGCGTTGCGAAGGTTCGGCTTGACCAACGCGTGCGGAACATGTTGTCGCGGGCAATGATCGACGGGAGCAGTTGGGCGAAGTCAAGGTCCGGCGTGATTCCCATGTCCCGCAGGAGCCCGAGAACAGATCGAAAGTTCGAGCCGACGAGAACGGTGCGCCCGGACTGGGGGGTGTCGACGATCGAGTAGAAGGCCTGTCCAAACCCCACATAGTCCGACCCAATGACGAACTCGTCCATGGCCGGTGAATGAAAGACCCCGATCCACTCTCCGGTCGCATCCAGGAGGTCCGCGAGCGAGTCATCCGGTACAGGGTCACCGAATGCATGGACCGCGGGGGCCGCTCCCCGACACACGATCCCGGACATCGCCGCCAGTTGATACGTCGACGGGGCATCGGACAGGCGGGTCAGGTTCTCGGGCCCGACTCCCGAGATCATCACGGCGTCGACCGGGTCGCCCGTTACAGGACCGTCGGGCCGCGGCGTGTGCACACTGGCGCCCGGTCCATCGCTGGTCCGCGTGTCCATCTGAACTCCGTCACAAGGGCCGGCCGACTTCGTTCGGCCATCGTCTCCACCGTCAACGGCGCGCCGGGTGGTCGAGCCAGACTATCTCGCCATGGCATGCGTGACGTCGGCTTCTCACCTAGACAACAGGAAGCCGGTACGCCGCGGGGGCGTCGTCCGGGACGACCGGGTTCTTCGGCGCGACCGGGGTGACGCGGCGGTACGCATCGCCCAAGGCCGGACGCGGGTCCATCTCACCCTTGTTCGGCCAGAGGCTGATTGCGCGCTCCGCCTGCGCCGAGATGGTCAACGACGGGTTCACGCCGAGATTCGCGCTGATGGCTGCACCGTCGACGACATGCAGGCCGGGATGTCCATAGATGCGGTGGTAGGCGTCGATCACGCCAGTTTCCGGACTGTCGCCGATGACGGCACCGCCCATGAAGTGAGCCGTCATCGGGATGCCGAACGGCTCGCCGATGGTGCCACCGGCGATGGCCTTGCCCTTGCCACCCATCACCTCGGCCATCAATTCCACCGCCTGATGGCCCTCGGGGATGTAATCCGGGTTCTTGCCGCCATGGCCCTGCTTGGACGTGATGCTCTTTCCGCCCAGCCGCCACCATTTGCGTCTCACATACGTGGTGATTGAGTTGTCGTGGGTCTGCATGACGAGCGCGATGACCGTCTTCTCCGACCAGTGGAACGGGTCCCACACCTTGAAGAAATTGCCGCGGATCTGGATCGCCATCCGGAACGTCTCCTTGACCCAGCGCCACACCCGGCTCCCGGGCAGGTTGCCCGGCACCAGCGCGCCGATGAGCACGGCCATCGCGTTGGATCCCTTGCCATATCGCACCGGCTCGATGTGGGTGTGCGCGTCGGGGTGGAACGACGAGGTGATCGCGACGCCCTCGGTGTAGTCCACCTCCCGGTTGAGCGCGATCGCACCGAGCAAGGCCTCGGAGTTGGTTCGGGTGAGCAAGCCGAGTCGATCCGAGATGTCGGGCAGGACGCCCTGGTCCTTCATCTTGTGCAGGAGCTTGTGGGTCCCCATCGTGGCGGCCGCGAACACGACCTGTTCTGCCGTGAACGTGCGATGACCTCGCCGGATCTTGCCGTTCGTTCGGCGTGTCTTGACCCCATAGCCACCGCCCGGGAGCGGGCGCACCTCGGTAGCCGTGGTGAGCGGGAAGATCTCCGCACCATTCTTCTCGGCCAGGTAGAGGTAGTTCTTGACCAGCGTGTTCTTGGCATTGTGCCGACAGCCGGTCATGCACTCGCCGCAGTCCAGGCATGCGTTTCGGTCGGGTCCGACGCCACCGAAATACGGATCACCCACGTTGGCGCCCGGTTCGTCGCCGAAGACGACCCCGACCGGCGTGTGGTGGAACGTGCCCCCGACGCCCATCCGGTCGGCCACCTCCTTGATCACGCGGTCCGACGGTGTCTCCCGCGGATAGATCGTCACGCCGAACATTCGCTTTGCCTGGTCGTAGTAGGGCGCGAGCTCGGACTTCCAGTCTGTGATGTGTCCCCATTGCGGGTCCCGGTAGAACGCGTCCAGAGGCTCGTAGAGCGTGTTGGCGTAGACGAGCGAGCCCCCGCCGACGCCCGCTCCGGACAGAATCAGTGAGTCCTTGAGGACGTTGACGCGCTGGATGCCGTACAGCCCCAGTGGCGGAAACCAGACGAACTTGCGCAGGCGCCAGGACGTCTTGGCAAAGTCCTCGTCGCGATAGCGCGGACCTGCCTCTAGGACGGCGATCTTGTAGCCCTTTTCGGTCAGCCGCAGGGACGAGACGCTCCCGCCGAAGCCGGAGCCGATGACGATGACGTCGTAGTCGAAGGAGGATTCAGCCATGCGGTCACGCCCGCGGAGTGCGACGGACGAGCTTGAAGGCGCCCGTGAACAACCTGCTCCGGGTGCGGAACGGAATGGACTCCGGACCCATCGTCGGCATGATGCGCTGAACCGCCACCGACTGCGGTTCGGTGTAACGCAGGATCCCCTCAATTCCTTGGCGCCGGCCCGAGCCCGACTTGCGCATGCCGCCCATGGGCGCGTCGATGCTGCCAAAGCTCGCCATGAAGCCGTCATTGACATTGACGGTGCCGGCCTTGATCAGCGGAGCGATGCGCCTGGCCACCCGTGGCGGCCCCCAGACGCTCGCATTCAGGCCGAACTCACCGGTGTTGGCCAGCCGGACCGCCTCATCGACGTCCGTGTACGGGTAGAGCGAGACCACGGGCCCGAAGGTCTCGTTCTCACACACCTGGGCAGCTGTCGTGACGCCTTCCAGGATGGTCGGTTCGTGGAAGAAAGGCCCGAGATCCGGACGCGCCCGTCCGCCGGCGACGACGGTAGCGCCGTTGGCCACGGCGTCCTCGATGTGCTTCACCACGCCCTCCAGCTGCGCCGCCGACACGAGCGAGCCCATGTCGGCGTCCCACTCGAAGGACGGACCCAGCGCGAGAGCCTCCGCATTGCGGGCGAACGCCTTCTTGAAGTCGTCGTAGAGCGAGGCGTGGACGTACATCCGCTCGATGGACACGCACGTCTGGCCGGCGCCATGGAAGCACGCGTGAACCGCGCCGGCGGCAGCCTTCTCGACGTTGGCGCCCGGCAGGACGATCATCGGATTCTTGCCCCCCAGCTCGAGCGAGGCGGTGACCAGCCGGTCCGCGCTCTGCTTGGCCACTCCGATGCCGGTCGCTGTCGACCCGGTGAAGCAGATGTAGTCAGCCTGGTCGATGATCGCCGAACCGACTACGGATCCGGAGCCGGAAACGACCTGCCACACATCATCAGGCAGACCTGCCCGACGCAACAGCTCGACCGCGGCCAGCGTCGTCAGCGGGCTCTGGCTGTC
>DATFFJ010000249.1:0-2502 GCA_035250065.1 Aeromicrobium sp.
AAGCTCGTTGCCGCACACGATGGTCACCGTCGCGCCGAACGAGATCGACTCGGCCGGGTAGCCCTGCACGTGGATCGCCAGGACCTCACGGATAGCGGGATCGAGGCTCATGCGGACACCTCCTGCTCCCAGAGCTGGAAGTGCCCCGCCTCGGCGTCGATCTCCTCGCGGGCCTTAGCCTGTAGTGCCGTCAACCGCGACCACTCCGAAGCGAGGCGGGCACGACGCGCGACCTCCTGCCTACGGACGCGACGACGAGCCACCCAGCAGAACGCGGGGCCGTAACCGAACATCAGCACCACACACGCGGCAGTCCAGGCGGCGGCGATCATCGGGTCACCCCGTTGCATGCGGCGCAGACATGCCACCCCGGAATCGAGGCGACGAGCGGGCGGAAGTGACCCGTGTGCCCGTTGCCCAGCCGCTCGCCACAGTCCGCAGTCAAAGTCGCGGACCCGAACGGCACCGCATGGATGGTCGTCACCGGCTTGTGCTTCATGAGATACTCCTTGGTGAGTTGTTTGCGAGAGCCCCAGCCCCTGTCCGGCGTCGGGGCTCTCGTGCTGCTTGGTGGCCGGTCGGACGGGTGCGGTATCGTCCGCCCGACCGGCGCTCAGGTGGGGTTACCGAGGTAGGCGCGAGCAACCTCGAGCCAGCCGCCATCGACGGTCTCCTCGAAGCGCCAGTGGTTGTCGTCGGCGTCGTACACGTATCCGTCGTCGGCCTCGTCTGCGATCTCCCATGCGTGGGCGACGTCGTCCAGCGCCTTCGCTACGGCGAGCGCGACGGCGGGATGCCACGACGCGATGTGGGCTGCGTCGGCGTCAGACGCAACCGGCTCGTCGAAGCAATCAGCGACGTACTTGGCGTTGGGGCCGGGGGCAGCAACAACCATGCGGCGATCGGCGACCCACGGGCCGCCCGTCGCAGCCTCGGCCCGCTCCCGCATCAACGCGGCAGCCTCCCTGAGCACAGACGCGCTCACGACTCGCCCCGATGCGTCACGACAGCCCAAGCGCAGACCGTGCGATCCACCGGACCAAACACCGCCCAGACCAGGGCGCGGGCGAAGAGAGTGGACGCGCGGTCGACGGAGGTCATGCGGTCCTCTTCCGGCTGGCCTTCGACTGCCCCGTCTTGGCCGGCGACTTCTCGCGTGGCTTCGGGGCGGACGACTGCATGGCGACGATCTGCTCGACCTGCTGCTCGGTGAAGCGCCAGTCCGTGCGGGACAGCTTCACGACGGGCCAGCCGTAGCGACGGACACGGCGCTTGAGTTCGGCCTCGTCCATGTCCCACTCGGCGGCGAGGGTGGAGGCGGCGGTGAGCTTCATGCCGACTCCCGCTCGGTGGGGAGGCTGTCGGCGTAGGCGTCGAGGGAGGTGGCGACGACGAGGCGGCGGCGGTTGTGCCAGCGTGACTCGATCTTGCCGTCGCGGCACAGCTTGTTGATGACCCAGGGGGAGTACCCTCCACCGAGTCGTGCCGCAGCCTCCTTCGGAGTGAGGAACTTCGGTCCCTCTGGCTGCTGGTTGTTGCTGGTGTTTGCGGGCATGTGCCGACCGTAGACCCGCAACACCGGTCAGCGCAACCCCCAACTACCTACGAATTACAACGGTGTCTAGGTAGGACTGCTGTAGACCGCGGGCACTTGGGGGTTGTCAACTGGTGGAACTGCGGAACTTGGGCACGCCGCACACACATAGGAGGTTTTGGCGATGGCGGCACACACTCAGCGCACTACGGTTGCGGGCGTGGATACGACGGGAGCCGACGTCTACGCACGTCGCACGGCAATTGGCATGTCGGTTTCAGCGCTGGCGAAGCGGGCCGGCGTCGACCGCGGGAGCCTTGCCGCGCTCGAGGAGGGGCGCACCGTGCGGGACACCACGGAGGCGGCGGTGCTGCGGACGCTCGCCGACCTGGAGCACGAGATGGGCATGGATGTGCCCGAGCCGCGACAGCCCGCGCAGCCTCACCTGATGGAGTTTGAGGTGACGGGGGACTTCGGGGTGCGGATCGTGGTCAAGGGACCGGTCGAGGACGCGGCTGAGCTGGAGGCGTCGGTGGCGCGGCTGATCCGTGACATGAAGCGCGACGCCTGACCACACCCCTGCGGGTGGACACGAACGGGCTATTAGACAAACCCTGTCGGGCCTTTACTTTGACAGTCGTGAGACACAATCTGGCAACTCGTGAGTAACGTCGGACCCTCGGCGTACCGTCCTCATCAACCGGGGGCGGTGGGGCCGCTCCCACCTCAAGAAGTGGGGGCTGCCGCGTGCAGTTTCACAAGATCCACCTGATCGGGCAGGACGAACTGCCGGAAGGCCACGAGTGGGCGGTCGTCGAGCACGACGAACAGATCACACTGTTCATCACTGAGGACGCGCTGACGCCACGGAAGCTCGAGGAGGCGTGGGCGGGCTACCGGCTACTGACGGCACCACGGCACCCACGTCCACGGCTGGTGTCGCAGCGGTTCGCGTCGCAGCTCGCCAC
>DATFFJ010000250.1:0-2132 GCA_035250065.1 Aeromicrobium sp.
CTTCCCCGTTATTGCTGGGCAGGCGGGCACCATCGCGCGCGTTCGGCTCGACATGACCACGAACGTCCGGTTCGTGACCGCAGTGTTCGCGCTGCCGATTGCGGCGAAGCGGCTCCAGCACCTCATCGGCAACCCGCTCACCGAGGCTGGCACGGAGCGCTGGAACAAGCCGTGGGTCGACAACGCACTCAAGGCGCGGGCGATGGTTCACGCGGTCGGCACCAATGACGAGGCGTGCGGCTACTCCCCGGGCAACCAGCCGGGCGGTGACCCCGTCACTGGTCTGCACGACAACGCTGCGTCGTTCGGCTACCACACGTTTGAGTTCCCGGTGCTGTACGTCGCTGTCTACGTCCCCAGCGCCACGACGCTGCGGGCTGGGCGCATCCTGTTCGCGCAGACCGAGGGCGGGTCCTGATGCCCCGCGTCGAGTACATCGGGCTTCCCACCTTCACCACCCACGGGACCGACCTGCCCGACTACGAGATGTACCTCGTCGACGACCAGCATCCCTGGACTGACAACACCGACTCGTACACCAAGGGCTGGGCGGCGCACGGTAACGACCCGGACCCGAACGGTTTCCACCACATCATCAGCGACTTCGGCCCAACCGTCGTCAGCGGCCCGGTGACGGTGCGGCTGAGAGCTGCCGCGGGTGCCAGTGAAGGCGCCCTGCCTATGCGGTTCGTCGCGAACCTCTACGCCGCTGGCGCGGACGTAGGGTCCGGCGCGGTGCTGAACCTCACCACAGGCGAGCACCCGGTCTACGTCGAGATGCCGGCGAACGACAACGAGTGGCACATGCTCGACGTCGAGATCTACGACTGGGTCACCGAGGTCCCTGCCACTGACGAGCAGATCGTCGAGTACTTCGCTGGGGGCGGATTCGTCCTCATCCAACCTGCGGCCTTCGTTGGGTCAGTCAGCAACCCAATCGGCTACGTCGGGATCGACGACCTCGAGTTCGTCTGGGGCAACACCCGCCAGCGAATCCACCCGCGCAACGACCAGGGGCGCATCTTCCCCAAGCCGACGTCGTTGCAGCAATCCAACCGCCTAACCGGCTACCGCTGAGGGGATCGCTCGGATGACAGACCTTCTCGGCGTACCTCTGGAATCGGTCGGACTCGGCTTCGGCTGGGTGCTGGTCGCCATGTTCGTCACGCTCGTCCTGCGTGGCGATCTCGTCTCCCGCAAGACGCTTGAAGCGCAGGTTGCCTTGCTGGAGAACCGCATCGACGAACGCGACCACGAGGCGAACGAGTGGCGCACCGAGGGGCGCATCAAGGACACCCAGATCGCGGAGAAGGACACGCAACTTCGCCACCTCGCGGAGGTCGGCAAGAGCGTCGAGTCGATCATGCACGCACTCCAGAAAGCACGCTCCGGGGGGAGTGAGGTGGCACCGTGAGGCTCCGACCCAAGCAGAACCCGTCGACCGGCGACTCCGAGGCGACGCAGGCACGCAAGCGAGCCGAGCGTGAGCTGGAGCGCACGCGCGCCCAGACGCCCATGTACCGCGACCTCGGCGAGCGAATCCGGGAACTCCGCAAGCACAACCACCTTGCCGAGGGCCTGCGCGCACTACTTCTTGGGGAGCAGCAATGAGCATCGAGCACCTGATCGCGGTGATGATCGTGGTCGCGTTCCCCCCGGTGAACCTGTTCCCGATCCTCTACGGCGTCGGGGCCCCGTGGTGGCGCAGCATCGAGGGCCAGGCGATCATGATCGCGACCACTGGCCTCGCGCTGCTGATCGACCTCGCACTGATGGCCCGTGTCGCGGACCTGTCCGAGCCGACCATGAACGTGCTGCGGGTGGCCGTCTTTGGCGTGATCATCCTCGGCGCCTACTGGAAGCTCGCGGCTCTGCTCCGAGTCCAGTACCTCAAGCGTCGTCAGCGCGCCTAGCCATGTTCACCCCGCCCGTCTCCCGCCAGATGCCCTGCCCGGTATGTGGCCCGCACGAACACCACCTACAGCCCTGCGAAGCCCGCGGCTGTAGCTGTCACGACGCCCCCATTCCCGGCATTCATCAGGAGGCGACGTGACCACCTATGGCACCGTCAACGACCTGCACTCAGACCGCCGCACCGACGCCGACCGCGCTGACGTCCGGGCGCTGCATGT
>DATFFJ010000251.1:0-7414 GCA_035250065.1 Aeromicrobium sp.
GTCAGCGGGTCTGGGCCTTCGTCGCGTTCTGCCTGCTCATGATCACCGACCGCATCGATGGCGACATTGCCCGAGCCAAGGGCCTGGTCACCAACTTCGGCAAGCTGGCCGATCCGATCGCTGACAAGGCACTCACCGGTATGGCCTTCGTCGGCCTGTCCATCATCGGTGTCCTGTGGTGGTGGGTCACCATCGTGCTGCTGGTGCGCGAATGGGGCATCACCCTCATGCGCTTCGTGGTGCGGAAGTACGGCGTCATGCCGGCCAGCCAGGGCGGCCGCATCAAGACGACGCTTCAGTCCGTCGCCATCGGTGGGTACGTCCTTCCGCTCGAGCTGTGGGACACGCCGATCACGCAGGTTCTTCGCTGGGGCATCCACATCACGATGGCTGTGGCCGTCGCGTTCACGTTGGTCACCGCCGTGCAGTATGTCCGTGACGCGATCCACCTGCGCCGCGAGCAGAAGGCACTGACCGGCTCCGTGTGAGGGACTCAGTGAACGATCAGAACGCTGAGCTTGCCGAGGAGGTGCTCGATCGGCTGCGCGATAACGACGCGACCGTGGCCACCGCCGAGTCGCTCACCGGCGGTCTGGTGTGTGCCACGCTCGTCGACGCCCCGGGAGCATCGGCGGTCGTTCGCGGCGCAGTCGTCGCCTACGACGCCGAGGTGAAGACCCAGATCCTCGGCGTCGACGCCGAGCAGATCGCGTCCAACGGGACGGTCGACGCCGAAGTCGCGCGGCAAATGGCCGAAGGAATCCGGGTGCGGCTGGGTGCGACCTGGGGGATTGCCACGACGGGCAACGCGGGGCCGGAATCGTCTGAGGGAAAGCCGGTGGGCACCGTGTTCATCGCCGTGGCCGGGCCGGGGGCGTCGTCGGTTCGCGAACTCGCACTGTCTGGGAATCGCAATGAGATCCGCCGAGCAACCACGATGGCGGCCTTGTCGTTGTTGCTCGCTACGCTGGAGGAACAATCCACGGACGCGACGGGTTGAGGTGACCATGACGACGATGCGGCAGTTCCTCGGTGACGTGCTGCGAGCGCGCCGTCTTGCCGCCGGCCTGACGTTGCGTGAAGTGTCTGCGCGCGCTCGGGTGAGCCTGGGCTACATCTCCGAGATCGAGCGCGGCCAGAAAGAGCCCAGTTCCGAGTTGCTCGCGGCACTCACCACCGCGCTGGACGTCCCCCTGTCGCAGGTCCTGCTCGACGTCAGCACGCTCTTGGCGATCGAAGAGGGGACCGAGCTGGCCAGCGTGTCCAGCATTGCGCCCGGCGGGCCGAGCGCCCCGCTCGCTGACACTGTGTCGGCCGCCTGACGCGCGGTCGAGGCGTGCGCCACAGCGAGCTCTGGGAGCGACTCGACCACCATCTCGGCCGCGGCTACGCCCGCGTCTGGGCCGACACGCAGGTGCTCCGTGGTCTGGGCGGCCGCACGGTCCACGAGGCGCTGGCCGCAGGGGAGGAGCCGAAGGCGGTCTGGCGGGCCGTCCACGCCGCCCTGAACCTCCCGCCGCGCGAGCGTTAGTCCGCAAGGCTCTCCGAGCGAACCGGCTTTGCCGGTCGCGATCATGTGGACAGGCTCGCTTGGGCGTCGGCGATCGCCGTCAGGCGACCGTCGCCGACAGTTCGGCACCGACACGCCGAGGTCAATACGACGTTCGAACAGATGTTCGGGCTAGGTTCGTGCACAGGTTGGCGTCGTGAGTGCGTCATCCACAGGCGGGTCGAGGAGGCCCAGAAATGTCTGTGGGCTCTCATAGCGTCGAAGATGCCTGGCCACCACGAACACAAAGGACACCTCGAATGGCTCCCAAGAACGATGCAGCTCTCCGTGCCGTACCTGATCCGAGCGAGGCGCGGCCCGACGCCGGCGAGCGCGCCAAGAGCCTCGACAACGCCATGGCGCAGATCCACCGCAACTACGGCAAAGGCGCGGTCATGCGTCTCGGTGAACGCACCCGCGCTCCCATCGAGGTGATTCCGACCGGCGCCACCGCGCTCGATGTCGCTCTCGGCATCGGAGGCCTGCCGCGCGGCCGCATCGTCGAGATCTACGGCCCGGAATCCTCCGGCAAGACGACGGTCGCCCTGCACGCGGTCGCCAACGCCCAGAAGGCCGGCGGAGTGGCTGCGTTCATCGACGCCGAGCACGCGCTCGACCCGGAGTACGCCCACAAGCTTGGTGTCGACACCGACGCCCTGCTGGTGTCCCAGCCGGACAGTGGCGAGCAGGCGCTCGAGATCGCCGACATGCTGATCCGCTCCAATGCCATCGACATCCTCGTCATCGACTCGGTGGCGGCGCTGGTACCCCGTGCTGAGATCGACGGCGAGATGGGCGACAGCCATGTTGGCCTGCAGGCTCGGCTCATGAGTCAGGCGCTACGCAAGATGACCGGGGCCATCAACGGCTCGGGCACGACGGCCATCTTCATCAACCAGCTGCGCGAGAAGATCGGCGTGATGTTCGGCTCGCCCGAGACCACCACGGGCGGCAAGGCACTCAAGTTCTACGCCTCGGTGCGCCTCGACGTGCGTCGCATCGAGACGCTCAAGGACGGCACCGACATGGTCGGCAACCGCACCCGCATCAAGGTGGTCAAGAACAAGCTCGCCCCGCCGTTCAAGCAGGCCGAGTTCGACATCATGTACGGCGAGGGCATCAGCCGGGAGGGCAGCCTCATCGACGTGGGCGTTGACGCCGGCATGATCCGCAAGGCCGGTGCTTGGTACACGTACGAAGGCGACCAGCTGGGACAGGGCAAGGAGAATGCCCGCCAGTTCCTCAAGGACAACCCCGACCTCGCCGACGAGCTCGAGACCAAGATCAAGGCGCATCTCGGTGTGGGCGTCCAGGGGGCTGCCGAGCAACCAGACGACAATCCCCCGCAGGCGGGAGATGCCGCCATCGACGAGGAAGTCGAGTTCTAGGTGACCGACACAGCCTCTGATCCTTCGGGATTCGCCCGGGCGATCCTGCTGCGGCGGCTGGAAGATCAGCCCCGCAGCAGGGCCGAGCTGGCCGAGTCGCTGGCCAAGAAGCACGTCCCGGCCGAGATCGCGGCGGCACTGCTCGACCGATTCGAGGAGGTCGGGCTGATCAACGATGCCGACTTCGCGCGGCAGTGGGTCCAGTCACGGCAGCGCACGCGCGGCCTGGCACCACGCGTCCTTGCCCTGGAACTTCGGCGCAAGGGCATCGACGACGAGATCATCAGCGAGGTGGTTGGTGAGCTCGATCCTGCGGACGCGCGAGCGGCAGCTCACCGTCTCGTCCAGAAGAAGCTGCGCTCCATGGCATCCCTTGACGACACCACCAGGATCCGGCGGCTCACGTCGATGCTGGCACGCAAGGGGTACGCACCGCAGCTGGCCTTCGACGTCGTCCGGGCCGAGCTGGAGGCTGCCGCCGTCTAGCCGGGCACATCTCGCTAGTCTCGACGCATGCCTCCGTTGCCGTCATTGCCGGCGTTTCCGTCCCTGCCGAAGGAAACCTTCGACATCTACAAGACGCTGTCCGCCCTGCCTCAGGGCAAGCGCCTTTTTTCGACGCTTTTCTCGCAGAAGGCGCCCTACTTCGCCTCGGTCCACCTTCAGGTTCAGGAGATGGCCAAGAACCGAGCCGAGGTGGTCATTCCCAAGCGGCGCAGCGTGCAGAACCACATCGGCACAGTGCACGTCATCGCCGTCGCCAATGGCCTGGAGGCCGCGATGGGACTGCTCGCCGAAGCGACCACGCCGAAGGGCTATCGCTGGCTGCCCAAGGGGATGAACCTCGACTACGTGGGGCTCGCGAACTCGGACATCCGCTGTGTGGCCGAGACGACGGACGACGACTGGGCGAGTGCGCCCGACGTCCCGGTCAAGGTCACCGCGACCCGCGCCGACGGTGAGGTTGTCGTTCAGGGCACGATTCGACTCTGGGTGACGCCCAAGAAGAAGAACAAGAAGGCGTAGTCGCCTACGGGCACTCGTCCAACTCTGGAGGCGTGGGGGTCCTGGCGCCCGACTTGCCAAGAGTCGCCTTGAAGGACTTGGCCCACAGGCCCTGTTGTTGGGCGTTCATGAGGGTGTCGTTGATGAACTGGCACAGTTCGGGCCGGTCCTTCGGGTATCCGACGCCGTAACGTTCGCGGGTCATGGGCTCGCCGACGACAAGCACCCTGTGGGGATGTTCCGCCACATATCCGAGTAGGGCCGCGCCCTCGCCAGTCATGGCCGACACGGTGCCGTCGAGCACCCGCTCCAAACAGTCCCGAGTCGAGGCGACCGGCACCACCCGGGCACCCTTATCGTTCACGTTCTGCGCGGCCGTCGAGCCCTTCACCGCGCACACTTTGGCGCTGCGGATGTCGTCCACGTCCTTGATCCGGCTGTCCTTGAGCACGAGCAGCCGCTGGCCGGTGATGTAGTACGGGCCCGCCTGCCCGACCACCTTGCGGCGTTCGTCACTCAGCGAGTACGACGCGACGACGAAGTCGACCTTGCCGGCGCGCAGATACTTCTCGCGCACCTCAGACTCGGTCTCGACCCACGTGATCTTCTCGGTCGGAATGCCGAGCTTGGCTGCCAGCATGCGCGCGATGTCGATGTCGAAGCCGACCGGGATGTCCTCCCCGGTCGGCTTTTGGCCGAGTCCGGGCTGGTCGAACTTCACGCCCATCCGGACGCGGCCGGACTTGGCGATCTCGTACATCCGGCTCGACTTCGCGAATCGGGTGGCCGCGTTCGGATCGACGGAGATCTCGATCTGGTCGGCGTACGGGTCCGCGCCTCCGCTTCCTTCGCAACCTGCGAGCAGCGCAGCGATCATGCCAAACCCAACCATCTGGACAACCCGGCGAACCATGGCAGAAAGTTACTCGGTCTCAGGCCACGTCAGGTGCAGTGGCTCGCCGGTCGAGGTGTCGACGTCCGAAGGTCATGCCGCGTCGCCCGCGCCGCTGTCGTCGCCGACCGGCGCCAGACCGGCCGCGACGACCGTCATGTCGACCTTTCGCTCACCGGCGTAGCGCTTCTGTGCCCATGTCGCCAGCCACGTGAGCAGCAGGTTCAGCACGATGTATGTCGCGGCGAGCACCAGCGCCGTGGGGATGACATTCCGGAATTCGGTGAAGACCTGCTTGCCGATGAAGGTGAGGCCGGGCGCCAGGACGGCGTAGCCGAGGCTGGTGTCCTTCAAGGCCACGATCGACTGGCTGATGATGGCCGGCAGCATGATCTTGACGGCCTGGGGGAGCAGGATCACCTGCATCACCGTGCTCTTGCGCATGCCCAGCGCGTACGCGGCCTCGGACTGCCCCTTGGGGAGTGCTCCTATGCCGGCACGGGTGATCTCGGCGATCACCGAGCCGTTGTAGAGCCAGAGCCCAATCACGACGGCCCAGTAGCCCATCCAGCCGGGCTGTGCGCCCAGCAGGAACCAAGTGCCAAGGATGAGCATGAACAACGGCACCGCCCGGAAGAACTCCACGACGAGCCAAGCCGGCCATCGGATCGGCACATGGTCGGACAGTTTGGCGATCCCGAGCGCAAATCCGAGGATGACAGCTCCCAGCACGGCCACCACCGCCATCAGCAACGTCTGGCTGAGCCCCCACAGGAGGGCGTTGACGATGCGTGGCGTCACGAACGGCTCCCACAGGTCGGGATCGAACTGGCCGGCGACCCAGAAACGCCACAGAATGACGGCCGCGACCGCCGCGAGGATGATCGTGGAGATGATGGCGTAGAGCCGGTGCCGGGCCTGTGTCCTGGGTCCGGGTGCGTCGAAGAGAACCGAACTCGCCATCACGCCACCCGCCAGCGTCGCTCGATCAGGGTCGCGATGGCCGAAATGACCTCGACGATCAGCACGTAGGCAAGCGCGATCCCGAAGAAGATCCAGAACAGCTCGGTGGCATGGTCGGTGAGAAGGTCCTTCATCCGGGCGGTGAGGTCCGGCAGGCCGAAGATGGCGACCAGCGACGTGTTCTTGGTCAGCGCGATCAGCACGCTTGCCACGGGTGGGACAACGGCGCGGAAGGCCTGCGGAAGAATGACCTCGCGCATCGACTGCCCGAAGGTCATGCCCAAGGAGCGCGAGGCCTCAGCCTGGCCGAGCGGGATCGAGTTGACGCCCGAGCGCAGTGCCTCACAGACGAACGAGGACGTGTACAGCGTCAACGCGATGATGTTGGGCCAGAAGTAGCCCCACGTGATTCCCAGCTTTGGAAGCCCGAAGAAGGTCAGCAGCAGGATGACCAGCAGTGGGGTGTTGCGGAAAACCGTGACGTAGAAGGTTCCGGCCACATTGAGGACCCGCACCGGACCGACGCGCATCGCGGCCAGCACCGTGCCCCACACCAGCGACAGCAGTCCGGCGACGACCAGCAGCTTCAGCGTCATGCCGAAGGCGTCAAGAAGGAGGCCAGCGTTGTCAATGAGTACCTGCACGCTGACCTCCTTCTCGCCGTGGTTTGGACGGGCTCAACCAGCGAACGGCGTCACGGGCACGGATCCATCTTGGGCGGCTCCGGCGTGTCCACTCCTGACTTGCCGAGCGTGGCTTCGAACGCCTGGGCCCAGTCTCCGTTGTCCTGGGCTTCCTTCAACGTGTCGACGATGAACTGGCACAGCTCTGGCTTGCCCTTGTTGTAGCCCACGCCGTAGCGCTCCTCGGAGAACGGCTCACCGACGACTTCGAGCTCGTCCGGGTTCTCCGCGGCGTAGCCGAGCAAGATCGAGCCATCGGTCGTCATCGCTTCGACAGCCCCGTCCAGCACCTGATCGCGGCACTGCGAATACGTCTCGAAGCCTCGCCCGGTCGCGCCTTTGGCTTCGATCTGTTCGAGCGAGGTCGAGCCGGTGACCGAGCAGACCTCCTTGCCCTTGACGTCGGCGACATCTTTGATGTCGCTTCCCTTCTTGACGAGCAGCTGCTGACCGGTCACGTAATAGGGGCCGGCTTGCCCCACGACTTTGCGGCGCTCGTCGGTGATCGAGTACGAGGCGATCACGAAGTCGACGGTGCCCTTCTGCAGGAAGGGCTCGCGGTTGTCCGAGATGGTCTCGACCCACTGCACGTCGTCGGCGGCGATGCCGAGCTTGGCGGCGAGAAGCTTGCCCATCTCGACGTCGAGTCCGGTGGGTGTGTCCTGACCGGCGCGCTTGAAGCCGAGTCCGGGTTGGTCGAACTTGACTCCGATCTTCACCTTGCCCGACTTGGCGATGTCGGCCATGGCCGTGCCCGCCTCGAACTTGGCGGCCGCGTCCTTGTCCACTTCGGCATCGGGGCCCGCGGGGCCCTCCTCGCCGGCGTTGCCGCAGCCGGCCATGATCAGTGAGGCAACCGCCCCTAGGGCGGCCATTCGCAAACGCATGATGTGTCCTTTCTGGTGGTCAGTGCTTGAGGATCTTGGACAGGAAG
>DATFFJ010000252.1:0-11331 GCA_035250065.1 Aeromicrobium sp.
CTGGAGTACGGCTCGTTCGAGGGCACGATCCCGAAGGGCGAGTACGGCGCGGGCGAGGTGACCATCTGGGACTGGGGAACGTACGAGACGGAGAAGTGGCGCGGTGTCGGCGACGCGGCCGGCCAGGAGAAGGGTGAGGTCATCGCCGTCCTGCACGGTCAACCGGACGGCGGGCTTGGCGGCGAGCCGGTCAAGATCGCGCTGATCAAGACCTCCCAGAACTGGCTGGCACACCGGATGGAGCTGCCGAATCGAGCCGTTGAGCCGACCAAGACCCGTCCCAAGCCGGCCACGTCCGCGGGCAAGATCAAGGACGCCCCGAAGCCCATGCTCGCGTCGACCGGCACCGTCGAGGAGGGCTACGACTGGGCGTTCGAGATGAAGTGGGACGGGTACCGCGGCATCGCACTCTGCGATGGCACGGACGTCCGGCTGGTCAGCCGCAAAGGCCTGGACATGACAGCCACCTACCCGAAGGTCGCTGAAGCACTGGCCGGTCTTGACCTGTCCGACACGATCCTCGACGGCGAGCTGGTGGCGTTCGGGCCGAACGGGGCTCCGTCCTTCCACGCGCTGCAGAACAACAAGGGACCCGTGTCGTACCTCGTCTTCGACGTCTTGCGGCTGGACGGAACCGACGTCACCGGTGCGCCCTATTCGGCTCGCCGCCACGCGGTCGAAGAGCTTGGGCTCGATGGAGATGTCGTGCGGGTGCCCCCGGCGTTCGACGGAGCACTCACCGAAGCGGTCGAGACCAGCCGTGAGCTCGGCCTCGAGGGCGTCGTCGCCAAGCGCACCGACAGTCCGTATCGCGTCGGCAAGCGATCGGCCGCCTGGGTGAAACTCAAGCACGTGAACGCGCAGGAGGCAGTCATCGTCGGCTGGCGTCCCGGCGCGGGCAACCGCTCCGGAAGCATCGGCTCCCTGCTGCTGGCCGTGCCCGATGACGAGGACGGGGACGGCTGGCGGTACGCCGGCCGCGTCGGCTCCGGGTTCAGCGACAAGACGCTGAAGGACCTCCAGCAGCGCCTCGCCCCCCTCGCCCGCAAGACGCCGCCGGTCGAGGTCGTCCGCGCCGATGCCAAGGATGCGCATTGGGTGCGGCCTGCCTTGGTCGGCGAGGTCACGTTCACGGAGGAGACGCCCGACGGTCGCCTCCGCCATCCGGTGTGGAAAGGCCTCCGCCCGGACAAGTCACCTGAGGACCTGCGGTCCTAGCCGAAAGGGGCCTTCGGTCCCTACCTGGAGGACCGAACCGGGCGTACCGTCGAAGGCGGAGGGATTCAGATGAACGAAACCACCAAGCGTCGCCTCGAATGGGGAACCGCCATCGCGCTGGACGCGGCCCTTCTGATCACCGGCATCGGACTGATCATCGTCGCCAAGACGACGGCCCTTCCCGACTCGCCGTGGGCCTACGTCGGCTTCTTCATTGCCGCCGTCGGCTTGGTCGGCGAGCTCATTCTGGGAGTCGCGCGCGCCGACCAGATGTCCCACCACCCGACCAACTTGAGGCCCCGCCAGTAGCCGACTGGTAACTATGGACTGTGACGACCCAGCCACTTCCGCGTGGTCGCCACGTTGTTCTGACTGATCACGTTCGGCTCGTTCATTCCGGCATCGGACGCGCCCTGCTCACCCGCAGCCAGGCGCTGGCCGAGCAGTTCGACGCGGAGATCGAGATCCTCACCGTCGACCGAGTCCAACTGCCTGTTGAGGAGACGGAGGCGGCGCTGCGCGAACTCGGCCTGATCGGAGATCGGGTGCGCATCGTTTCGATGTGGGACGACTTGCGGGCGTGGGGCGTGGATGCGGAGGTGTCCGAACCAGCCATCTCGCGCGAGGAGACAACGCCGGGCCAGGTCACCGTCCGCGGGCATCGTCGCCGGGGCAAGCCCGAGACGTGGCCGACGATCTGGTGCTTGTACGCCTATTGGCTGCGCCGCAGATACGGGCGCGAGCGCGTCAACTGCATCGTGGACATTCCGGAGCTCGCCGATTTCCTGGCGACCGCGCCGCCGCGTCACTGGGCGATCACCTATGCGAACCACGCCGACCATCGGGGTCGCCGGCGCCGCTGGAAGCGGCTCGCACCCAAGCGCGGCTACCTGACCCTGCACCTGGATCAGTTCGACGCAGCCGTCTACCCCACCGCGGCGGAACGGGACCTTCTCCTCGAATCGGGTCCTCGGGCCGCTCGACGAGCTCGCACCTTCGTCGTCCCGCTGATCGTCCCAGCGCCACGGGCCGATCCGACCGACCGAGATCCGGCCCGCGGCGTCGTGCTCGCGCGAGCCGACCGCGGCAAACGTCTTGAGCACGCCGTCGCGGCCGCCCGCCTGGTGCCGCAGGCGCGGCTGGACCTCTACGTGCCTGACATGCCCTGGACCCAAGACGATCGACAACGGCTGCTCGACCTCGCCGCGGACCTGCCGCACGTGACCATCCACCCGGCGACGCAGGAGGCGGATCAAATCCTGGAGGCATCCGGGTTCCTGCTCTTGACCTCCCGGTCGGAGGGGTTTGGCCTGACGATGGTCGAGGCGCAGGCCGCCGGATGCATCCCGGTCGCCTATGACGTCCGCTATGGGCCGGCCGAGATCATCACGCCCGGCGTCACGGGCTTTCTCGTCACGCCGCCATCCGACGATGACGACGACGACCGGGCGATCGCCGACCTCGCAGCCGCGATCCGCCGGGCGATGGCCGCACCCGACACCATGCGGGACGCCTGCCGCGCGGCGAGCCTGCGGTATCGGGCGGACGCGGTTGCGGCGCTGTGGGCCGAGGTCCTCCGGGCCGCCCGGGCACACGCCGACCGCCGCAGGTACCGCCGCGTGAGCGACGCCGAGCTCGCCGAAACGCACCGGCGTGCGCTGGACTGGCGGCACCCCATGGGCAACAAGGGACCTCGGTACACGTAGCGACCTAGCGCGACTGAGCGACCCGCTCCTTGCCCTGGTGGCCGTAGTGGGCGATGTCGATGGCGGCCTTGTTCGAGGCGAAGTGGTCACTCCACGAACGACCGAGTCGATGCGGGCGCACCGCCTGAATGCGGTTGTAGCCGTCGAGCGCAAGCCTGATGAAGCGTGTTGCCCACGGGGGCGGATCGGAGAAGCCGAACAGCGTCCGGAGCTCAGGTCCGAGAAGGGCCACAAAGACCGGGTCCGAGCACCCGCGCAACGCACCGGGGAACCAGCGCTGCCAGTCGAGCATCACCTGGCGCAGGATCTCCCGCCCAGCGTCGCTGGCGGCCAGCTGCTCCCGTTCGAAGGCGTGCGTCCACGCGAGGAAGTCGTCCCGCGAGCCGGGCACGCCAAGGCCCATGACCTCGCCTACGCCTCGCCAGAAGTTGTAGTGCGCGACGTCCTCGGCGGGAGTGAACAGCGTGAGGCCCAGGTCTCCGAGGATGCGAGATCCCTCGAAGGTGAGCGACGCCAGCGTGAAGAGCTTGTCGTCGTCGCGCACTCCGAACCGGGCGTGGATCTCCTCCATCCGGTCGATGACGCGCCTGCCCGCCGGGCTGCTGTGCCCGTGGCGGATCATCTCGCCGAAGAACACGAGGGTGTGGTCGTTGCGCCGACGCACGTTCGCCATCATGTCGCCGGTGCCGGTTCGGTACACGGTGCGGGCGATGCGGGGCACGGCCATCTGCCGTACGAAGGCCACGCTGTACGCCGTGTGCGCGAAGAACGCATCTCCGTAGCGGACGCCAAGACTCAAGTGGGTGGCCAGTTCGTTGTCGACCTGGGGGTCCAACCCCTCGATCGCCTGCGCGATCCACCGACCGGAGCGCAACTGGTCGGCGTCGACGTCAGCGCGGAGAGACGGCGATCTCATGGCGACCCCCCAGTTCGACGTGGAACTTCGCGGTCCCGTCGCTTGAGGCCACCACCGTCGGCTCGACCGCACCCCGCAGGTCGTACGTCCGATCCGGCACGAGTCCGCCGAGCCCGAGTCGTGCGCGCACCGGCCCGTTGCCCGGGCGCAGCACGAGGTCGAGTCGGCTGCCATCGGTGACGGCACGGGCGACCAGGACGTCCGGATAGTCGGCTTCGGCGAGGACTGGTCCCCGTCGCCAAGCCTCCGGCGGGCCGAACACGAGCAGGTCACGCACAGCCGAATGCCGCCCGAACCGGCCGAGATTGGCCCACAGATTGGCCAGCGCCGAGCCGCCGGCATACCGCCGAGCGCCCGTCGTCGGACTGGACTCGGCGTGCCGCTCCAGGCTCTGCACCGCCGCCTCCGCCCACTCCTCGTCGCCCATCTCACGGGCCGCCATCAGCGTGGCGGCCATGCCGTAGACCTCGGTGCCCAATCGGTAGTTGCCCGGGTCCACGCGGTTGGCCAGCGACCGGGGCAGGACCGCGCTGCCGTCCGGCCGCCGCGCGAGCGTTTCGCGGATGATCCACCAGGTGCGCTGGGCGATGTCGGGCAGCGCGGCGTGGAGCCAGTACGCCGTCGTCAGCTGGACGGCACTGCCGGACCAGAAGTTCCACGACATGCCGTAGTTCTCGCTGCGGACCCCGATGATGCGTCCGTCCGGACGCAAGAACTCGTGCTCGTAGGAGTCGCGGAGCCGGGCCTCAAGGTCGGGGAACAGGCCGGAGCCGTGCAGACGATCGTGGCTGAGCAGCGTGTTCATGCCGAAGGTGTTGCAGACGGTGTAGATCCAGTTCGGTTCGCACGGGTAGAGCGTGAACGGGGCCGCCGTCATGCTGCGGTGCACCGCCGTCGCGAGACCGGGGTAGTCATGGACGAACGCCGTGGCGTCGTCCCATTGGAACGTCAGGGCGCCCGGTCGGGAGTAGCGGTCGTCGTTGAGGGACTCGTACATCGCCACCATGACCCCGTAGAAGCCGGTCAGCATGATGTTGTCGCTGTTGGCGATCGGGTCACGGCCGAAGCGCAGGTTGCCCCACGCGTTCTCCAGCGCCCAGTACCCCCACACCCGACGATCGAGCATCTTCTCGATGGCGTTGCGCTGGGCGACGGCGAGATACCCCGTGAACGCGGGAGTACGGGTGAACTGCGACATCGACAGGCTGTAGCCGAGTGCGTTGAGCTGATATCGGGTTGCTGCCTCCCGGAACTGGTCGATGCGGGTGAATCCGTCGAATCGGTCCATCGGCTGGAGCGCCAGATCGAGCGCGTACCGCAGGTGCGCAAGGTCTTCCTCGGAGTGCTCGGCCACGGGGACCCGGACGTCGTCGCCGGGCGGCCCGGTGATGACGAACTCGACCTCGCGCAGTCGCTCGTTCAGCTCTGCCCCGCGGCGGACCTGCGCGGCGTAACGCACGCGGTGGACGATGTAAACGCAGGCGGCGATCGCGGGGATGGTGCACAGCGCGAGCGGTGCCGCCCAGCCGTGGACCTGTCCGACCATCAGGCCACTGGCCACCGCCGAGCCGATCCACACGAGCGGCGGCAGTACCACCGGCCCGAGGGCCCACCAGACGAAGATGGAGACGGCCACGGCGGCGATAACCCCCAAGGCCCAGACCGGATGGCCGCCATAGAGGAACCCTCCGCCCGGTAGTGCGAGCCCAAGCCCGGCCGCCACCCAGCCATCGCTCAGACCAAGGAAGCCGGGCAGAGCGCCGGCGGCCCAGAAGAAGGCGTAGGTCAGGCCCAGCCGTCGGAACCTGCCCGCCGTCACCGACGGAATCGCCGACCGCGTCGAGGGAAGCTCGACAGTCGTCACGTGATCGGTCAGGACGGTCATAGCGAACCTCCAAGGGGCGTGGTTTCGGCGCGTCGCTCCACGATGAGCACGCCAGCTGCGGCCACCGCGAGCCACCAGCCCGAGAGGTGGAAGGCCGCGTCGACGATGAGGGACGGAATCTCGACGCCGCTCGCGACGTGCATGTCGACCATCCCCAGGACAAACCAGAATGCGCCAACGCAGACCAAGGCCGACGGCATCGACATGGGTCTGCTCGCGACGCCCATCAGCACCACGGCCAGACCGAGGAGCACTGCATCGCGCGCAAGCCACCCTCCCGGCATGGACTCGTCGATCCGAGCGGCACCGGTCGCCACGAGCAGGTGGATCAACAGGGCGTACACGACGACGGTCGCCGCGAGTGGGCGTCCGATCGGGGTCTCGGCGATGGGACCGGACGTCGGGAAGGAGGTGTTCGGCGCCGGCATTCCGGCTACGCGTCCGGATCGCCACGTTGCCGCCGGCGGGAACACCTCCTCGGCCGGGTCGCGGCCCAGGATCCAGGCCCAGGCCGCCCGGACGGCGGCGACGACGCATGCGATTGCCACGCAGCACGCCATCGCGACCTCCCAAGTAGGAACGTCTTCGTTCCTCTTATCCCACCCACCATAGAAACAGGAACGCGAACGTGTCAAGATGTCCAGGTGAGCGAAGTTGTCCGTCCTTATCGCGGCGTCAGCGCCGACGAGCGACGCCGGCAGCGGCGCGAACAACTTCTGGATGCCTGTCTCGATGTGGTGGGCGAGGTCGGGCCAAGCGCCACCACCGTCGAAGCGGTCTGCAAGCGCGCGGGGCTCTCCAAGCGCTACTTCTACGAGAGCTTCGCCGACCGCGAGGCCGTCCTCGTCGCTCTCGTTGAGCGGGTGATGGCCGCCGTCCGCGAAGCCCTGGAAGCGGTCGTTGGGGATCCGTCCCTGTCGCCGGACGAGCAGATGCGCCGGCTCGTCCATGCGACCGTCGACACCTTGGCTGCTGACGCTCGGATCAGCCGCTTGTGGGTCGAGGCCAGCCTCTACCCCGCCTTGGAACAGCGCCGCAGCGAGGCCTATGACGACTTCGCCGCCGTCCTCGCGCGGATCCTGCTTCCCGACCGAGCCGACGACGAGGAGACCCTCGACGCCTTCCTCCTTGTCGTTGCGGGTACGACCGAGATCCTGCGGCGCGGCCTGCGGACACCGTCACCGGAGAAGACCGCAGAGATGGTCGAGGTGCTGCACCGCGTCGGATCAGCGATCCGAGCGGCGTTCGCGTAGTCAGGCCGTGGCGGCGACCACAGCGCCGGCGGCGAGCAGCGCACCTCCGATGACGCGTGACGTGATCAGGCCGCCGGGAAGAACCTTCTCGGCCAGAATCAGGGCCGCCACAGCAGCCATCCAGCCGAGGTGCATCACGCCCAGCGCAATGAGCACGGCCATCAAGGCCCAGCAGCACCCAATGCACCAGCCGCCGTGCATGAGGCCGACCTGCATGGGGCCGCGTACACCCTCACTGAGGAGCTGGGCGTGTTTCATGATCAGGCTCAGCGGGGACCGGCATTGACTCAGGCACACCGTCTTGAGCGGGGTCAGCTGGTAGATGCCGGCAACGACCAGCACTGCGCCGCCAAGCCGAACCGCGGTCGATGAACTGTCGATCAGCAGGTCGAGCGCCACGATCGCGGTAAAGGCGAACACGCCGGCAACGCTCCAGATGATCAGGTAGCCGGCAACGAAGGCGATCGTGGTGGCCACGCTGCGCTGCCGACTACGCCGCCACCGATCGAAGATCAGCACCACCGGCGAGACCGCCGGGAACATCATCGCCACCATCATCACGACCCACATCGTCACGAAGAGCGGCAACGATGCGGCCCACCCGCTGACATCCATCAGTTCCGCTGGCATGGGCATGGACGTCGACGGTGAGTCCATGGGCATGTCACCCATCGGCATGTCGCCCATGGAGCCCTGGCCACGGGCCAGGATGCCGCGCGCCATGCCGTCGACCGGCATCCAGACGAGGTAGGCCCACGCCATTGCGGCGAGCAGGACCATGGCCCCGGAGACCACGAGGGTGTCGCGACTTACCGTGCGGCGACCTTGGGAGGGTGCCGCATCCTGAGTGGCTTCCGTCACCGGCTCACCCGACCGGTGCGAGGCGGTTCTCGCTCGACCACTCGACCTCGGCGTAGTAGGCGTTGTTGCCGGTGTGGTCGAAGGTCACCCCGTCCGCGTCGACCGTGTTCGCCGACGTCGTGCAGATGTGACCGTCGGTGAAGATGAAGCCGGTCGGCAGGACCATGTGAGCTTCATGCGGTTCACCGGTCACCGGATCGGTGAACGTCTCCATCTTGATCTCGATCTTGCCCGGCACGCTGACGTGGGACGCGGTGCCAGCATCCTCGATCTGGACCGGCTCGAAGAATGGGCCATGAATCTGCGAGATGGTCGACGCCAAGATCTCCCAGGGCAGCCCCGGGTCTTGAGCGGTGAGGATGGCGACAATGGAATCACGCTGCTCCTCCGCCGCGTCGATGAAGACGACCATCTCGCCATCACCGTCGTGGATGGCCTTGGGCCATTTCACCGACGACGCGACCTTGATGCCGGCCAGATCAACCCCGTCACGCTCGCCCTCGAGCACCTGGAAGCCGATGTTTCCTTCACAGAACCCGTGCGTCGGAAAACCGTCCATGTTGCACGGACATCCCAGCGCGCAGTTGCACGCCTCGTAGTACTTCGCCTTCATCCGCCACGGCATGCTGAATCCCTTCCTCGGCCCCGATTCATCAGGTGTAACCGTTGCGGAGGATGCTCGTCAATGGTCAAACCCTTGTGAACCGCTTACAGGTCCGGTGCAGCTGGCGGTCAGGTTCAGCAGGCAGCGCCGTCGGGTACCTCGATGGTGACCAGCTCATCGGCAGTGGGCCGACCCGGCGCTGGCCGGACTTCGACCCCGCGCCAGAACGCGACCCGGTCCGTGATCTGCCGCGCCGCGTCGAAGGGCGTCGGGTAGTACCACACCGCATCCTTCGCAACCGAGCCGTCGACGTTGACGTCGTAGTACGAGGCGACACCCTTCCATCCGCAGGTCGTGTGGGTGTCACTCGGCTGCACATACTCCGCGCGCAACGTCTCGGCCGGGAAGTAGTGGTTCCCTTCGACGACGACCGTGTCGTCACTTTCGGCGATAACGGCGCCGTTGAAGACGGCTTGCATGGTCATTCGTTCACCCTATGGGGGCAACCAAAGGGAATACCGAGCGAGTATCTCGGCGCCAACAGCGCCTGTCAGCTACCGATGGCCGCGTCCGGGTGCGCTCGGAACTCTTCAACCTGTTTCCGCTGCCTCTTGCCGAACCGGAGCCAGTCCGGCCGATGTTCGACGAGGTCGTAAAGCACCGGGACCAGGATCAGGGTGAGTATCGACGACGTGACCAGGCCACCGATGACGACGATCGCCAAGGGCTTCGACATGACGAAGCCGCCACCGCTGGTGATACCCAAGCCCATGGGCAAGAGCGCGAAGATCGTGGCCAAGGCCGTCATGATGATCGGCCGGACACGCAGTCGGGCACCCGCCATGATCGAGTCCTCGACCGTCCCGCCGTCTTCTCGCTTCTGGTTGATCAGGTCAATCAGCACGATGGCGTTGGTCACCACGATGCCGATGAGCATCAGCATGCCGATCATGCTCGGGATGCCGATCGCCGAGTCGGTCAGCAGGGACAAGCCCAGAGCCCCGGTTGCGGCGAACGGGATGGAGATCAACAGGATCATCGGCTGGATGAGCGAGCGGAACGTCGCGACCATGATCAGGTAGACGATGCCGATGGCCACCCCCATGACGGCGCCGAGCTGGCCGAATGACTCCTCTTGCTCTGTGGAGACGCCAGCCAGGCGCGTCTCGACACCCTCGCCGAGATCGAGCTTGGCGAGTCCGGTTTCGATGCCGGCGGTGATGGCACTGATGTCGGCACCTTCCGACGCGGCCGTGACGGTGACGGCACGCACGCCGTCGACTCGCGTGATTTGGCTCGGCGCTTCGATCAAGTCGACCTTGGCGACCTCGCTCAGTCTCACCGGTCGGGGCATGAGGTCCTTGATTGCGTCGGCTGCATCGTCGATGTCGTCGGCCCGGTCCTGGAAGTCCTCGCCCTCGTCCCACTGGTCGCGGGCGTCCTCGATCTGCTCGTCCATCTGGTCAGCACCCTCGATTGCGCCGCTGATCGACTCCTCCAGTTGAGCGATCTGCGCCTCGGAGTCGCTGATCTTCTGGTCCATCTCGTTCACGTCAGGCGAGTTCGGGTTGTTCGCTCGCCATGTCTTCATGTCGGCCAGGTCGGCGCGAGCGCTCTGCATCTCTCGCTGGAGATCGTCGGCGGCGTCCTCACTGTCCTCGCGCTCGTCCTTCATGTCCTTGATCGACTTCTCGAAATCGTCCTCGGACTGTTCCTCCTGATCGTCCTGAAGGTCGTCGCTGCGGGCTTTGACCGCGTCCTCGGCGTCCTCGCGCGCGTCAGTGGTCATCCGCTGAGTGCTCGGCAGCGTGATCTCACGCAGCCGGTCGATGCTCGTCTCCGGCTCCTGCGTCCGGAGGTAGACGTCCAAAGTGGTGTCGTCCTTGGTCATCTCGCCGATCTTTTCGCCGCGCACGGCCCACGCGACGGCTTGGCCGACGGTCGCCTGATGCATGCCGAGTTTGGCTGCTTCGATGTCGTCGACGTCCACGTCGAGCATCTGGCGCGGGTCACCGATGTCGCTCGTGACGTTGGTGAGTTCCGGAATGCGCTTCATCATCGTCTCGACCTTGTCGGTGGCCGCGGCCAATCGGTCGGAGTCAGGGCTTTCGACGTAGACGATGACGTCGCCGGAATCGCTGTCGCCCACGCTCACTTCGATACGACCGATCCCGGTGAGTTTTGCCAGCTCGGCCCGCAGCCGCCTCGCAGCCCCGATCGACTCCGTCCCAGGGTCCAGCTCCACGTTGAACGAGGCCTTGTTCGAGCCGTTCTTGACCTCTTCGAACATTGACCCGCCGGCGGCGATCTCGGTCGAGTACGTCCCTAGACCGCGTTGCCGACGAACGGCGTCTTCGACGCGACGAGCCGCCGCCGATGTCTCGCTGAGACTCGTGCCGGTCGGCATGGTCTGGGTCACCTGCAGGCTCGTCGCGCTGCCGGCGCCAATGAAGTCCGTCTTGAGGAACGGTGCCATGAAGACGGTGCCCGCGAGGATCAGGATGGCCAGCACGAGGGTGATGGCCCGGTGCGCGAGGGCCCAGTTGAGGATCGGCAGGTATCCGTGCTGGAGCCACCCATCGGCCTCGTCGTGGGCGCCCGCCGCGATGTGTTCCGGGGTCGCCCGGCGTTGCATGATGTACGACGCGAGGACCGGCACCACGGTGAGTGACACGACCAGCGATGCGAGCAGCGCGATGACGACCGCCAGGGCGAAAGGGCGGAAGAATGACCCGGACTCGCCGCCAACCATGCCGATGGGCGCGAACACGGCCACGGTGGTGAAGGTCGAACTGGTGATGGCGCCGGCGACTTCCTTGACGGATCTCACCAGCGTGCCCATGCCAGACTCGCCGAGGCCTTGATGTCGCTTGATGTTCTCGATGACG
>DATFFJ010000253.1:0-4730 GCA_035250065.1 Aeromicrobium sp.
CCCGCGGTCTCGCCGAGCGCCGCGACCGCGGTAGTCGGGTCGATGGCGAACAGCGCGTCCTGCAAGTCTTCGGCCTTGGTGCCGAAGAGCGCCACAGCCGCGGCGTCCTGGGCGACCGGGTCCTTCATGTTCTTGAGACGGTCGATGACGTCAGCCATCGCCTTGTCGGCGTCAGGGCCGCCCTTGGCGAAGATCTTGAACATGGTGTCGGCGTTCAACCCGACCGCTTTGAACCCGGCCGCACTGGTCTCGGAGCCGTCCTTGCTGCGGATGGCGAATTCCTTGATCGCGTCCGCGACGGTATCCGCGTCGCGGGCGCCGGCCTGCAACGCCTGCGAGATCATGCCGAGGGCCTTCTGTCCGTCGAGGCCGACCTCGCGGAACTGCGTGCTGTATTCGACCATGGTGTCGAGCAGGTCGTCGGCGTGGTCGCCGGTCGTCTGCACCATCCGCGTCAGGATGTCGAAGGCCTCGGTGCCGTCCTTGGCGATACCCGTCCGGACCATCTGACCAGCGGCGCGCGCCGACAGGGTGACGTCCTTGCCCATGACGTCGGCGAACGTCATCGCCTTCGCGGTGAGGTCTTCCAGCTGGGCGGAGGTGGCGTCGGTCGGCAGCACACCGGACGTCCAGACGGCGCGGATCGCCGCGGTGTTGTCGGCGATCGACTCGCCGAACGCGTCGGTGTAGAGGCGGCCGGCGACCTTGCCGAACTCGGCCGCCTTGTCCGGTGAGAGGCCGAGCTGGGCGCCGAGCTTGTCGGTGGCGGCCTCGCGCTCCATCGACACCTGGACGCCCTTGATGAGCGCTGCACCGGCCAGCGCGCCCGCGGCCGCGGCGCCAGCTATGAGGGCTGGGCCAGCGGCGGCGAACATGCCGCCAAGCTTCGAGGTGCCCTTCTCGGCCCGGGTGCCGATGTTCTCCAGGTCCTCGCCGGCCTGCTGGGCGGAGCGGCCGAACCGCTGGAGCACCGGTGTGCCTTGGCTGTCCCGGACGATCAGGTCGAAGGTGAGGTCATCGGCCACGACTGCCTCCCCGGGACTCTGTGAGCTGCTGGGCGGCCTTGCTGTACGCCAGCAGCTCGCCGACGGTCAGCCGCTCGATCTGGCGGGGGTGGAAGCCGAACATCGCGCTGATGACGATCTGGTGCTGGTCGATCAGCTCCCGGATCGACGCGGGGCGGCCTTGCGGGCGCGCGGCGAGGTTGCCGCCGCGGAGGCCGACTTGGCGCGTCGGGTGGCCCGGTTCGTCGCCGGGCCCGCCGGGTTTCCCTCGCCACTCTCCTCGGCGATCTCGGCGGCGACCGCGGCGAGCAACTCGGGCGGGTACTCGACCTGCATCGGCTTGGGACGGAACTCCGACCACGGGGTGGTGTCGCTGGACAGCCGGACGGCGAGCCACTGCACCGCCAATAGCGCCTTCATCTCGCGGCCCTTCGCGGCGGCAACAACGTTCGCCGGGGAGTCCTCCCGTGTGTCCATGGCCCGGTAGCCGGTGGCCTCCTCCCACTCCATGACGACGCCCGAGTCCATGGCCGCGAAGGCACTCAGCTCGACCTCGTACCAGCCGGGCCAGCGTGCCGCGTCGGCCTCATCGAGGTAGCGGAAGCGGTACAAGTCAGGACCCTCCTACGATTCGGCGGTTCACGGTGCGGATGACGTCCATCACCTCGGCGCGCACCCGGGCGCGGCCGTCACGCATCGGCTCGGACCAGAACCCGGCCCGAACCTTCTGCGCGTACCAGAAGTCGCGGTTCCCCCACAGCGGATGCCGCAGCGTGCCCTTGTCGAGGGCGCGCACATCGCGGTTCTTGTGCCGGCCCTTCGCCGACGCGACGATGCGGACGGAGGCGAGCCCGCCGGTGCGGACGACCGTCTTCGGTTTGAGCGCCTTCCGCATGACCTTCGCGTAGCCGGCGGGCAGGAACACCGGCAGCTCCGACTTGACCTGCTCCTTGAGCGGCTTCGTCGCCCGATTGAGTCCGATCCGCAGCTCCTTGCGGTAGACCTTGTCGGCGCCGCGCAGCCGCTTTCCCAGCTCGCCGAGCTCCGCAGCGCCGCCGACCTCTGCGGAGAGCATCAGGGTGTGATGTCCCGGGTGACCGCTCCCGACGTCGGGAACGTCAGGCTCTTGGCTGCCATGGTGTTGAGGTCGCCGCCGACGGTGAACTGCGCGACCAGGAGCTCGCCGACGTATGCGGGGTTGTTGGTCGCGATCGCCGTGTTCACCGGGCGGAGCTCGAACGCCACCACACCCGTGGCGGTGTCGAACATGTTCCACAGGATCTCGTCGATGCTGTCGTCGGCGAAGTCGTCCAGCACCTGGATCGTCACGGTGCCGGCCTTGAGGCCGCCATGGTTGCGCATCCAGCCGTCGCCGTACGCCGTCGAGTCGAGAGCGGTCCGGTCGAGCGCCAGCATGGCCTGCCGGCCGTGGTCGTGCAGGTTCTGCGAGTTGATGTTCACGTACTGGTTGAGCAGAGCCACGACGGACATGAGCCAGACCCCTTCTTATTTGACGCCGAGCGCGACGGCGAGCGTGAACGTGCCGGTGATGGCGGAGATGTTGACCCGCCACCACGTGTCGGTGATGGGTCCTGGTATCGGGGTGACCCAGGTGCCGCCGGCAGCAGTGAGCGGGCCGACGGTCGCCTGCGTGGTCGCCGACGCGAACGTGTCATCCACATCGGACTGAAGCTGGAGTGTCACCGTCGTGCCGGGTGTGCCGAGCACGTGCACCGCGGCGTACAGGCTTTGTGCCGGGTCGTCGTCGACCGCCGGCAGCTGGATCTCGGAGCCGGCCACACCGGTCGCGTTATAGGTGACGGCGACCCCCGTCGCCTGGTTGAACGGGGCGACGGCGAGCTTGCCCCGGACTACGCCGATGTCGCTGGCGCCCTGCGAGTTCAGGGTGAACGCGGCGAGCTGCCCGATGTCGCCTTCGAGGGGCTGGTACTGGAAGCGCTGCGCCTGCCAGAAGTAGGCGATGCCGCCTTCGACTTCGGTGGGCGCCATGGTGTGGACCCGGTCGCCGGCGGACAGGTCATTGTAGGCGGCGGAGTCGACGGAGTCGGTATCGGCGGCCCAGAAGCCCTTCTGCGCAAACTCGGCCGAGCGGAGCCCGCCAGTAAGGGTGGTCCATTTCCGAGACCGGAAGGTAGTCCGGTCCAGCGGGACGCGGCCGAGCGTCAGCATTGTGGAGTTGGAGTCGCCGGTGAAGTCGTGGCCGTCCACGTAGGACGCCACGTCGAGCAGCGCGATCGGACTCGTCATCGTCCTACACCCCCGGTGCTTCGCATACGGTGTTGAAGACGCCGCCGTAGTAGCCGATCTGGCCGACCTGCTCCCAGCCGAGAGGCTCGAAGTCGGTGATGTAACAGACGACGCCGGTGATGCCGAGGTCGACGCCGTTGCCGCCGCCGGCGAACGCCTGGAACACGCTGCGGTCGCCGGTGTGGTCGGCGTACTGGGCGAGCGCGCGCTGGCCAGCTCGGTCGAGCGCGGCGGAGACGAGTACAGTGATCGTCGGCTTCAGCGCCCACCGCTTGGCACCGAAGGTGCGCCGGTAGTCGATCGGCGGGATAGTGACGATGGCCTGCGGCGGAGTGATCTGGTTCGGGCCGAAGTCGGCAACCCGCAGCCCTTGGATGGCCTTCAGCCGTGCCTCGTAGCCGTCGAGGATCTGCTGAACGGTCGGGGCGGCCATCAGAGCGCCTTCGCCGGATCAAGCTGGTACCGCTGGAGCTTCCGGGCGGCGAACGGGTTGTCGCGGGCCTTGACGATGCCGAACTCGCCGTAGCCGCCGACACCGAACGGCGCCTCGGACAACTTCGCATTCTCGGCGGCGAGAATGAGGCACGCCTGGTGCACCGGCGCCGGAACTGCCCGCCAGCCCCACTTCGCGGTCACCCGCACGGTGGCCCGGGCGCGGCGGAAGAAACGCGCGCCGTCGACGGCGCGGATCCGCGTGTACGGCCAACCGGGCACGCCGTGCATAACCCCGTTGAGCGGCTCCAGCTCGACATCGCCGAGCGCGAACGCCGTCCAGGTGACGCCGTCAGTGGTCGTCTCGATGAGCAGGTCGTCGTCGGTCCAGAAGTCGTCGACGAGCACCACCCCGCCGTGCGCCGCCGGGTGGAAGAGCCGAGCGGTCGCGGTGGTGTCGGCCCAGAACCGGCGGTCACAGTGGTCGTTGATCTCGGCCGACGCGGACTCCAGTGCATCCTGGAACTTCTCGTCGTCGGTCGTGTCCGTCAGATCCGTGAGACCGACGTACTTGCGCAGCTTGGACAGGGTGGCGTACGTCGGAATCGTGGTCGCGGAGACGTAGAACTGCTGCACCGGGGTGACGTCGGTGACCGCGCCGGACACCGTGAAGTAGTAGGACCAGACTCCGGCCTCGTCGACGGGGATGGCGCCGTCGTAGACGCCGGTCGACGTCTCGGTCATGGTCGGGTTGCTGGTGCCGGCGTCGGGTGCGACGACGGTGGCGGCCACGGTGGCGGAGGTCAGGGTGCCGTCTTCGTCGCGGACGATGTGCCGGATGGGCACGCTGTCACCGACCTGGAAGATCGTCAACGCCAACCTCCTCAGGTGGTGAGCCGGCGTAGGCCGGTGGTCGTGGTGAGCCGCTGCGGCAAGGTCACGGTCACGATCCGCGGACCCGGCCCGGGCTCGCTGCCGGTCGAAGCCGCCGGGAGGGCCAGCGTCAGCGTGATCACGGCCGGGGAC
>DATFFJ010000254.1:0-2353 GCA_035250065.1 Aeromicrobium sp.
CAACTGTTCGCCGACCCGGCCGGCGTGTGGCAATTCCTCGCGAGCGTGCTGTCGGCCAGCCCGGACCAACTCGGCGGCACGGTCTCCGAGGACTCCTTCACGGTTACGGATCTGGTGAGTGTCGGGCAGCAGTCCACGGCCACGGCGATCACTCAAGTCACCGGCACTCAGGTCGCGACGACCAAGGCATATCAATACGAGGCGGCACGTCTGGCGGCAAAGCGCGGCGCAGATCATCCGACGGTGGTAGCGCTGAACGCGCAGGCGCAGGCGGGCGCCGAGACGAGCCGGCTGCTCGTCACGACGGCTGAAACGGTCAAAGTCCCGGTCACGACGCGGCCGCAGGGCGGATCGACGCTGACCGGTCGCCTGGTCAACGACCGCGGCCAAGGTCTGGCTGATTACTCGATCGAACTCTTGCGGGCCAATGGCACACGCGTCGAAGCCGTGGGCCTGACCAATTCGGATGGCTACTTCACAGCCGCGTACGACCAGTCACGCACCGACGCGCTGCAAAAGGAAGGGGATCTGTTCGCACGCGTCGTCGATCTCAACGGCAAGGATGTATTGCGAGACCAGACCGCGCTTCATTTTGCGTCCGGCGCCGACCTTCAGGTCACGCTGGTGATGCCCGTACGGGTCGTGCCGAAGTCGGTCGCGACCGATGGCACGCTGATCTACCCACCGACGGCGTCGTCGCCAACCCCGACGCCGAGTCCAACGCCGACTCCAACGCCCGCGCCAGCACCGGCGCCCGCTCCGGCTCCCGCACCGGCTCCGCAACCAACGCCGGAACCGCCCAAGGTGCGCACGCCGCTCGACAAGCTGGATATCGACGAAGCGACGCGCACGCTCTTGAACACCGGCGGGATCGTGGACGTCGAGGGCATCCTCGAGGTCGATCCGCAGAAACTGGCCACCATCGTCGGCAGCGCTGACCTGGCGAAACAGCTGACCGAGATGGCCAGGCGCCTGCTCGGTTCAACCGCGCCCGCAGCGTCGACCGGCGGGACGACAACTTCAACGCTGGCGCCCACGCCTGCGCCGACGCGACCGACGACGACACGGCCGACGCGGCGTCCGACAGCCGAGGGTGGCGACAAGCCGTCCGGGAGAAAGCGAGAGCCGAAGAAACCCAAATGACGGTACCCGGCAGATGAGCGAAACTAATCGACGCGTCCACCATGCGCAAGTCGGATCGCATCCTGAAGATGCAGGCCGACTTCGGACACCCTGACGAAGGGGCCCTCGCTCGACGAAAAGGAGCTGACCATGGATCTCCCTCGCCCGATTTACGACACCTGGAAAGCCGTCGCCGACAAGTTCAAGACCCTGCATCAGGGGGACGACGATGCGCGCCGCCTCGCCACGCGCCGCGGCGTGCAGACGATTCGAGCCCGTCATCGAGGTGGCGTCGGCGTGTTGGACGGGTCCCGATATTGCTGCAAGACCGAGCACGCCAACCTGCAGGCTCAGAGCAAGGATGCCCTGGCGTTCGTCCCTGACGGGCTGGTGGAGCATGGCCGGCTCGCCACGATGTTCATGTTCGACATGATCAATGGCGGATCGCGCGAGACGAACCCTTTTCCGGTCGGCGCGCACAATCACGAAGGGAATCCACCGAACCCGGACGCGTTCATCCTGCTCGGACCGTGGCCGGAAGGTGACGCGTTCGACTGGCTGGCGGGGGTCGGTGTGACGCCAATCACGCCAACGCCTCAGCCGCAGCCGCCTGCACCTGCGGTCGATCTATCGGCGGTGCTCGAACGTCTCGCCAACCTGGAAGTACGGCTGGCCACCCTCCAGGGGCAGGCCATCGACAAGGCTGCGGTCGAGGCAGCCCTCGAGGCATTGCTCCCTCAGCTCAGCGTCGAGGGGCGCACGGATTCCCGCGGGATTGGCCCGCTCTCGCACTCGCACGGGTTTACTGGAACGGTGAGACGTAAGTAGGATCGCTGATCACGAGGTCGCGAGAACGCGCTTGTCTTGCCGTTTCGATGTGCTTCTGTCCCGAGCGTCAGCGCCTTTGTTGTTGATGAAATCCTTTAGTGTGTCAGTCCACCAGCACCTCAACGCGGAGCACCGACTCCAGCCTCAGGATCGACGCCGGACGCCCTGGCGACCTCCGTTTAACATGTGGTCAGCCTCGTCCAAGCCGTGCGAGGTTCTGCACGTAGAGGAAGAGCCATGGGTGTTTCAAGGCGTGGAACCGACTTGGCGAGAGCCCGAGAAACCGAAGGACCGCAACGGGAGACACGCGCGCGCCTGATCGACGGCGGGCAGGATCCGCAGCTTGGCCTGTCCGGCCGGCAGACGCTCGCCTGAGTGGCTGAACCCGGACGCCTGTAACAGG
>DATFFJ010000255.1:0-3712 GCA_035250065.1 Aeromicrobium sp.
CGGATGCTACGTTGAACGCGAAACGGCTTCCACCACCCGACCGCCAGGAGTGATGACCCAGATGTCGCCCGACGGACCCGTCGACGAGACGTCCCACATCCCGCTCACGGATGCCGATACCGAGGAGATGTCGGTCGATGACGTCACGGCCGTCGAGAACCTTCCGCAGGGCAGCGCGATGCTCCTCGTGCAACGTGGACCCGATGCCGGTGCGCGCTTTCTCCTCGACACCGACGTCGTGACGGTCGGCCGGCACCCGGACAGTGACATCTTCCTCGACGACATCAGCGTCTCTCGCCGGCACGCGACATTCACGCGGACTGCGAACGGCTACGTCATCTCCGATCTCGGCAGCCTCAACGGCTCCTACGTCAACCGCGACCGCATCGACACCGACGTCGTCTTGAGCGGCGGTGACGAGGTGCAGATCGGCAAGTACCGTCTCATCTTCTTCTCCGGTGTCTCGCGGACGGCCACATGAGCGCAGAACTCCTGAACATCGGCCAGATGCTGGACGAGCTGCGCGACGAGTTCCCCGAGCTGACCAAGAGCAAGATCCACTACCTCGAGGCCGAAGGACTGTTGGCCCCGCAGCGCACACCGGCCGGCTACCGCAAGTTCTCCTTCGCCGACGTTGAGCGACTGCGTTTCATCCTGCGCCAGCAGGCGAACTTCTGGCCGCTGAGCGAAATCCGCCAGACGCTGGACGACATGGATCGCGGCTTGGTGCCCGACCTGAGCAAGGGACGCGGCGTCAGGGTGCCCCAGCTCAAGGTCGCCGGCGACGGCCTGCCCATGGTGGAGGCCTTCCGGGAGCCGCGCAGCCAGCTTCGGCTGTCGCGCGAAGAGCTGCTTGAGGCGTCCGGCCTCGAGGACGACGTCCTCAGCGCCGTGGAGGAGTTCGGGCTCATCAAGCGCCGCGCCTCACAGACTTATTACGACGGCGACGATCTGCAGGTTGCCTCGCTGGTGGCCGAATTCGCCGAGCAGGGCCTGGAGCCCCGGCACCTGCGCCACTTCGCCACGCAAGCCGATCGGGAGTCCGACTTGATCAGCCAGATCATCGCGCCTCGATCGCGTGGCGGCGACGCCGAATCCACCGTCAACGCCACGGCTGCGATGGCTGCCCTGACCGTCCGCCTGCACACCGTCCTGGTTCGGAACCGGCTCCGGAGCTGACGCCATGCGCGAGCTCGAGGTCATAGGAGTTCGGATCGAGATGCCGAGCAACCAGCCTCTGGTCCTCTTGCACGAGGTCGAGGGTGAGCGCTACCTGCCGATCTGGATCGGTGCCGTGGAGGCCTCGGCCATCGCGTTTGCCCAGCAGGGGGAGTCCACGCCCCGCCCGCTGACGCACGAACTCCTCCAACGCGTGATCGAGTCCTTGGGCGAGCAGCTCACCCTCGTCCAGATCGACGACGTCTCCGACGGTGTCTTCTATGCCACGCTCGTCTTCTCCTCCGGCGCCACCGTGTCGGCTCGGCCGTCGGATTCCATCGCGTTGGCCCTGCGGATGGGCACGCGCATCGAGGCAGCGGAGTCCGTCCTGGACGAAGCCGGCATGCACCTGCCGGCCGACGAAGACGAGGAGATCCAGAAGTTCCGCGAGTTTCTCGACGAGATCGAGCCGGAGGACTTCGCCTGACGTGCGCGTCGCAGTCATGCTCCTGATCGGGGCGATCTACGGTGTGCTCCTGCGCGGGTGGATGCGGTTCGTTTCGACAGACCCAGAGTTCTCGTGGTCCGGAACCGGCTACATCGTGGGCATCTTCGCCGTTCTCGGACTGATGGCCGGTCTGGTCGACCTGGGACGACGCCGAGGTTGGCGCGCCAAGCTCCTGGCTACGCGCGCCGTCGGGGGAGTTCTGACAGTGGGATGCTTCATGGCCGCCGGCGTCGCGATGTTCCCGACGATCGTGCCGGCCGCGCTCGGCGTTGCCCGAACTGACTGGTGGAAGCCTCTCCGGCTCGGCCTCGTCGGATTCGCCGCCGTCGTGGCGTGCGTGGTCGTCCTGGGAATGGGGGAGCTCTCCCTGCCACGACGGTCGCTGGCGCTGGCCATGTACGTCGCCCTGTGCGCAGTGGAGGTCACGCTGCTGTCCCGCATCCTCGCGCCATCGCTGCCCCCTGGCTCGATCAGCGATGCGCCCGTCGCCCTCCGCTTGCTTCTCGTCGGGTTGCCGCTGTTGGTCGTGTTTGCGCTGGTCATCACTGCCGTGGGCATCCCGGCGGGATAACCTTCAACTTGTACTTGATGGTTTGCGACACGCCCGGGGCGGGGCGCGGTCGTTGATTCGAGGAACCCTCATCTCTACCTTGAGTGTTACTGACATGCATGTAAGTCAGGCGTAGTCTTGTCTTCCAGACGAATTGAGGCCCCAGATGATCGAGCGCGATGCCGCCAAGGAGCGCGAGGCAGCCGAGGCAGCTGCCCGGGCCGGCGACCAGGGCTTGCTGTTCACCGACGACCTCGCGGTCATGCCAGAAGACACCGGCTTCCGCGGGCCGACGGCGTGCAGCGCCGCCGGCATCACCTATCGCCAGCTCGATTACTGGGCCAGGACCAAGCTCGTCGAGCCGTCCGTGCGTTCGGCCGGTGGCTCCGGCACGCAGCGGTTGTACTCCTTCAAAGACATCCTGCTGCTCAAGATCATCAAGAGGCTCCTCGATGCCGGGGTGTCCCTGCAGCAGATCCGCATCGCGGTCGATCACCTGCGTGCTCGGGGCACTGATGACCTCACGCAGGTCACTCTCATGAGTGACGGTGCCAGCGTCTACGAGTGCCGCTCGGCCGATGAGGTCGTCGACCTGCTGCAAGGCGGCCAAGGCGTCTTCGGTATCGCGGTGGGCGGCGTGTGGAAGGAGATCGAAGGCTCCCTCCTCGAACTCCCGAGCGAGCGCGCGGTCGACGACCAATCGCACGCCGGCGATGAGCTTGCGGCGCGGCGCGCAGCTCGGCTCGGCAGCTGAGTACCAGACCGTCAGCGGCCGTCAGGTAAGTTTGGCTCCAGCTGGCAAGCCGCGTGGGAGAGACTGGCCCACCCAGGGCAGCGCCGAAGGGGCAATTCCTCCCCGGAACCTCTCAGGCATCCCGGACCATGCGTGCCACGGCGATTCTGGAGTTCCGGCGACAGAAGGGGAGGGGCAATCCACCCTCGACTTCTGGAGTCTGCCTTGACCCTGAGCGTGTCCTTCTCTGACCGTCACATCGGCCCAAGCTCGTCCGATCAAGCCGCCATGCTCAAAGCGCTTGGCTACGACAGCCTCGACGCGCTGATGGCAGCTGCGGTGCCGGCCGGGATCCGGTCCGACCTGGACAAGCTGCCGAGCCCGGTCTCGGAGGCGGCGGCGCTCAGCGAGCTGCGTGCTCTGTCCGAGAAGAACTTTCCGGGCGTCTCAATGATCGGCCTTGGCTACCACCCGACGATCACCCCGCCGGTCATTCGGCGCAACGTCCTCGAGGATCCGTCGTGGTACACCGCCTATACGCCGTACCAGCCGGAGATCTCGCAGGGTCGCCTCGAAGCGCTCTTGAACTTTCAGACGCTGGTGGCCGACCTGACCGGCCTGCCGACGGCGAATGCCTCGCTGCTGGACGAGGGCACCGCAGCGGCGGAGGCGCTGACGCTCATCCATCGCGCGACACGGCGGAAGGATGACCTGCCCGTGGTCCTCGATGCCGGCCTGCTCCCACAGACCATTGCCGTCGTCG
>DATFFJ010000256.1:0-3015 GCA_035250065.1 Aeromicrobium sp.
CTGGTGACCGGCATTCGCACCTACCACGACGGCGAGGCGGGCAAGGATCGCGGCGAGAACATGGTCTTCAGCTTCGAGGTGGACGGCGTTCATGTCTGCCACCTCGGTGACCTCGGGCACCTCTTGACCGAGGAGCAGGTGCACGAGCTCGGGCCGGTCGACGTGCTGCTGGTTCCGATCGGCGGCGGCACGACGCTGACCCCTGCCGAGGCCGCCGAGGTCGTCTCACAGATCGGTCCCAAGATCGTGATCCCGATGCACTTCGCCGTCGATGGCGGATCACCGGACCTCGGCGCCCCCGACAAGTTCCTGCACGAGATGGCCACCGAGCCGATCCGCCAGCCGAAGGCGCAGGTCACGCCGAACTCCCTCCCCGACGAAACCCAGGTCGTCCTTCTCGAGGCACGCGGCCGCACGTCGTAGCCGATCGCCGATGCGCGGAGGCATCGACGGCCTCGAAGGACCGAGTTCGGTGCGTCACGCCCAGAGCAAGCCGCTCCGTTCATGGAATCGCGCCGCTGTCGTGGACGCTCGTACTTGCTGTGCTGATGGGCCGTTGGACCTTTGGTGGGCGGGAGTAGTCGCCGGCGCTGAGGTCGCGACACAGGGCAGAATTCGATGCCCGATTCGTCACCGCGGCCCCCGTCATGTGGGCCGGTACTGGTACTTCGTTGCCGAGGTGCACCACAACCGCGTCGAGGTACTCCCCCTAAGTCCACCGCACCGCCAGCGGTACGTCAATTGACCGGTACCGAAGTACTGCAGGACGTCCGTATACTCGCGCTACGGGCTGACCACGAGGTCGATCGCATGCTCGCCACTTCGACGAGCGGACTCATCACCCCAGGGGGCCTGGCCATCAGGCCGGCGCATCTGTAACGGAAAGGAACCTATCGTGAGTGGACTGAGGGCCCGAACAGGGCTTCACACCCTCCTCGGCCTGCTGGCGGCTCTCGGCCTGCTGGCAGCGATGACGATGCCGTCTATCGCGGCGAGCGTCACGCCGACGCCGATTAGCGACGACAACAATCCGACATGCAGCGACTTCGGCCCATGGACCGAATTGAAGGTCGACCCGCCGCAGAACGGTGACGAAAGCGACGGCACCCTCGAGGTGACGGTGTCGAACTTCGCGAACAACGCCTTCGACTGGGAGTCGAACATCGGTGTCGATGCCGTCTTGGTGAAGGCCGGGAGCGACATGCACAACCTGTACGTGTACAACCCAGAGGCAACCTCGGATACGGGGCTGACCGCTCAGGATGGTGCAGGCAACGGCATCAGCCACATCTCGTTCTGCTACGACACGAACGATCCGACGCCGACGCCGACGCCGACGCCGACGCCGACGCCGACGCCGACGCCGACAGCTACGCCGACGCCGACGCCGACGGCTACTCCGACGCCGACCCCGACCCCGGCTGGTCAGGTCGCGGGTGGGACGCCGACGCCGTCTCCGCGGGGCCAGGTCCTGGCCGGTAATCCGACCCCGACCGCGGGCGCTCTGCCCAACACGGCAATGGGTGAGTTCACGCAGGTGCCGGCCACCGTCATGAGCCTCGTCCTGCTGGCGGCGCTTGGCGCGATGCTCTACGTGCGGCTTTCGCGCCAGCGTTAAGCCTGCGAGCCGACCCTGAGCCAAACGGCCCCCGGAGTCTTCCGGGGGCCGTTCTGTATGCCCAGGACATCAGTACCAGGACTATGCGTTGTCATCGGGCACCACGGTGTTATCCCCTCTTTCCACCGGACCTCACCAAAGTACGTAAATCTGGACAAATGGCGGGTACAAAAGTACTGGACAACGTTCCTATACTCGCGCTCCGCTCGCCTTTCAGGCACGTCAGCTGGGCCTCGAATGCCGACGGATTCATCGCTCGACCTCGGCATCTGCCGATATCGCGAGCACAACTGAGGTCTATCGCCAGACACAGCAGGCCGCAACTGCGGCCATTAGCCAGAGGGGCTGAAAAATGGATTCCCGAGCTTCCACTGCCACGCGACTCTCTGTACTGCCGATTCTCATCGCGTTGCTGATGAACCTTCTGATCGGCCCGCTTTCTCCCATCCTCGACGGTGACCGGTCGAACGCCCTTGCCGCTCTCGAGGTCACCAACGATGAGCAGGGGGCCAACGACGAGCCGGGTCAGAAGGACCTTACTCAGCTTGGCATCGACTACGCCGGGTTGCCAAACAGCGTCTTCGTCCAGTTCAACCTGGACGACACGGCTTGGTCGGGCAACAACAGCGGCGATGGTTGCACCCTGTTCGACACCGATGCCGACTTGAACGTCAACTTCGCGCTGTGCGCAACGGTGAAGGGCGATCCCGCCGCGATCGTCAGCACAACGCTGTACGCCTGTACCGCCGATGCGAAGGTTGACCGCTGCACCGGTCCGGCCCTCCTCGCGATCACGGGCGACACCTCGTGTGACGCGGCAATCCTTGCCACGGATCCGTTCCCGACCGGCGACTTCCATCCGAATGACGCGGTCATCACCTGCACCATCGACCTGAGCGACGTGGGGGCGAGCACGGCCGAGCTGGTCAACGTGTGCTCGTATCCGTCGCAGGAACCAAACTCCGACCCGTCAGATTGCGTGCTCATCATTCGCGACGGCGCACTCCGAGTGACCAAGGTCGTCACCAACGACAACGGCGGTACGCTGAAGTGCGAAGCGTTCAGCTTCACGGTTCAGCCGGGAGCCATCTCGGAGAACTTCGAGGCCGACCCGGATTGCAGCAACTTGGTCGCGGTCGAGCCGGGAACCTACTCGGTAACCGAGCCCGCCGTGTCTGGCTACGCGACCTCGTACAACAACTGCACCAACGTCGCGGTCGCCAGTGGGGAGATCGAGACGTGCACGATCACCAACAACGATCAGGGCGCGACCCTGACCGTCACGAAGATCGTCATCAAGGACAACGGTGGAACCGCCGAGGTCGCTGACTTCCCGCTGTTCATCGATGGCAACGCCACCAGCAGTGGCTCACCGGTGTCGGTCAATGCCGGCCTGC
>DATFFJ010000257.1:0-5458 GCA_035250065.1 Aeromicrobium sp.
CGCCCACCCGGTCCGAGGCCTCAAAGCACGTGTAGTCGACGCCGGCGTCGGTCAACGACTTGCCGGCGCGCAGCCCGCTGGCGCCCGCGCCGATGATGCACACCTTCGGACCGTCACTCACCACGAAACTCCTCCCTTCTGCGCAGCATGTCACTTGCGTGGGCACTTCGTGCCAGAAAGCCGGCTGACGGCACGACGCTGAGCCGGTACGGTGCGTTCACGAAGTGCCTGCTCGGACGCACTCCACCGCGCGGTCATCCGATGGAGCAGAAATGCCAGTTTTCACCAGCCTCGGCGACGTCGACTGGTTCTTCCAGAACGCCGATCTGCACGACTGGCTTCACATCGTCACGATTCCGCTGTTCACCGGCGTGATCGGCTGGCTGATCAACTGGTCGGGCCTGTGGATGCTGTTCTCCCCGGTGAACTTCTACGGGTTCGACGTGCCGGGTCTGAAGGCCATCGCCCGGGTCCTGCCGCGCAAGCTCCAGGAGATCCCCGGGATCATGACCGGTGGGGTCGGCTGGCAGGGCATCGTGCCGGCTCGCGCGGCCAAGATGGGGAGCATCGCCTCAGACAAGGCGATCGCGAAGCTCGGCACGCCGGCCGAGTTCTACAAACAGCTCGAGCCGGACAAGATCGCAGAGCACATCGTCACGGTGTTCGAGCCGGACATGCCGCAGATGATCACCGAGGTGATGGAGCGCGAACACCCGAGGTTGTGGCGCGACCTGCCCGAGCCGGGGCGGCAGGCGATCATCGCCAGGGTCCAGCAGCAGATGCCGACCGTCGTCCGTGGGATCACCGAGGAGATCGGCGTCCACATCGACCAGCTGCTCGACCCGAAGCTCCTGGTGATCGAGCACTTCCGCAAGAATCCGGAGCTCGTGGTCCGGGTCTTCCGTGACATCGGTCAGCGCGAGCTCAACCTGATGGTCGCCTTCGGCTTCATCTTCGGGTTTCTGCTCGGCATCCCGGTGGCGGTGATCGACCACTGGTTCGGCCTCTGGTGGCTGTTGCCGCTTCTCGGCGTCGTCGTGGGGTGGGTGACGAACGCACTCGGCATGTGGCTGATCTTCGAGCCGGTGGAACCGAAGAAGATTCTGGGCATCAAGGTGCACGGACTGTTCCTGCGGCGCCAGGACGAAGCGGCCGAGGTCTACGCGCGGATCATCGCGGACGACGTAATCACGCTGGAACGCATCGGGGACTTCCTCATGGACGGGCCACGGGGCGACCGAACGCGGCAGATGATCGCCACAGCCATGGGACCGGCGATTGACAAAGCCGCCGGCCCGGCCCTGGGTGCCGTCCGGATTGCCATCGGACGACGGAAGTTCGACAACATCAGGAGCGGCATCGCGGTCGAGGCCGTCGACCGCACGATCACCCCGTTCAAGGACCCGGACTTCAGCCGGAAGCAATCCGACAAGATCCGGACCCTGTTCGCCCGCCGCACGAAGGAACTGCCTCCGCACGACTTTGTGGAGATGCTCAGGTCGGCGATCAAGGAGGACGAGTGGATGCTCTATGCCCATGGCGCGATCATGGGATTCGCCGGCGGCGTCATCCACCTCGCGATCTTCAACCGCGCCGACCTGATGACGTTCTTCGGGATGGGAGCCTGACGTGAGCAACGACAGCAGCGTCCCCGCGCTCTGGGAAACCGGAGACCTTCCGGGCATCGCCCGGATCGCCGGCCAGGCCTGGCTTCGCTCCGCCGGCTGGGCACTCGAGTCAGGCACCCGCTCGGCCCGGAACCTGGGCCGAGCCATGACGAATCCTGCCGCGGCCGGAGAGCTGGTCCATGACCTGGCCGTCGACATCGCCGACGCGACGCGAGCGGTCGGAACCGTCGCCACCGCTGTGGCGAACGGTGTCCCGCTTCCCCGTGCTGTCTTCGAGGCGAGCGTCTCCTTGTCGGCCAGGGAGAAACGACGGTCCAACTCTGAGCGCCGGCCGGAGGACGACCTGCGTGAGCGCGGCGAAGAGCTGCTTCGCCGGTCGCGCGACGTGTGGAGTGAGGACACCAGCCACCCGGCGTATGCGCGGATCATCGACGACATGGCGCCAGACGAGGCGCGGATCCTGCTCCTGCTGCTGCGCGGAGGTCCCCAGCCCTCGGTCGACGTCCGCACTGGTGGACCGACGAGTCTGTTGTCATCGTCGCTGATCGCATCCGGCATGAGCATGATCGGTCCGCGCGCGGGCGTCCGGCATCTCGACGAGGTCCCGGCCTACCTGAACAACCTCTTTCGACTGGGCCTGATCTGGTTCTCCAGCGAACAGGTCGAGAACCCGCTGGAGTACCAGGTCGTCGAGGCACAGCCCGACGTACTGGACGCGATGCACTCGGTGCGGTCAGCCCGGCTGGTTCGTCGCTCGATTCATCTGACCCCGTTCGGCGTGAATTTCTGCACAGCGTGCTTGGTTGACGCCGGCGACGTGACGACGGTACCGAAGCATCAGCTGCCCGACGACACCCACTGAACCCCCCGAGGTCAGCCCTGAACGACCGGGTAGATCTCGTCGGCAACCAAGCCATGCGCCTCGCGGTGCACCCGGTGGGCTGTCTCGGCGTCGGGGGCGTCGACGAGGCAGAAGATCTTGCCAGCGTCGGTGTCCGCCCAGTAGTTGATGTACTTCACGTTGTACTGCTCCTGGACCGAGAGATCGGCCTGATGAGCGCCGGCGACGTCGGCCGCCGTGGTTCCGTCGGGGATGTTGTTGTGAACGTCCATGAAGAGTGGCATTTTCAGAGCTCCTTCGGGGCAATGGGGGCGTGTCCCCTGCCGTTCCATGACCCACATTTCGCGATCACTGTGTCAATCCCCGAACCGCTGACGTCAGCACTCCGTCATATTTCGCAGACCGCGATACCCGCGGCATCCCGGCGCGCCTTCTCGCTGGCGGTGGGGAGTTCGGACAGCTGGATGTAATGGACGCGGTCGGGGTTGAGGTCGAGCTCCTTGGCATCGTCGGCGTCTAGCCGTTCGATCAGGTTCTTCGAGGCCAGCGCCCGCCCGCCGGTCGCGCACGCCTCAATCCGTGCGGCCTCGTTGACCTCATCACCGAGGGCAGTCACCTCCGAGCGCCCGCCCGAGGTGATATTCCCGACGTAGAGGGTCGAGCCCCAGTGCAGGCCAAAGCGCAGTACGACCTCTGATGGTTCGAGTCCGCTCCGTAGGGCCACGTCCGCGACGGCGCTCCTCAACCGGCGCGCGGCCCTAATGCAGGCCTTGGCAGCCGCGGACTCAGAGCCGGCCGACTCGGCGAGGAAGAATCCGACGACGCCGTCGCCGACATGCCGTCCGACAAGGCCACCTTCGTCGATGATGCACTGGTCGGCGGCGCGCACCAACCGACGCCCGAGGGCGAAGTAGCTCGCGGTCGAGAGCCGCTTCGATAGTGGAGAGGACCCCTCGAGGTCAGCGAACAGGATCGCCGCCGGTCGGCGAGCCGGGGCCCGGACGAGCTGCATCTGCTCGAAGTGCCGCAGGTCGCCTGCGCCGGCGACTGCTCCGAGCACCGTCATGCTCGCAGCCGGCTTGTAGATCATTGCGGTGCCGGCCAAGCGACCCGTTTCGTCGTAGAGGCGCAGTGCCGTGAGCCACAGCGCGACCGGGGTGCCGCTGATTCCGCGACTGTGCCATGCGCGCGAGCCTGCTTGGGCATGATCTGGCGACAACTCATCGACGAGGTCGCTCAGCTCCGGATGGACTTGCTCCCGCAGTTGGGCGCGACCCCCGGGCGTATCGGCGAGAGTCAGCCCACCCGCTGCTGCGAAGAACTCACGCTGCAGCCCTACGGTGTTGAACCCTGCCTCCCAGGTCAGCCGCAGGTTCACGCACGACTCTCCGAAGAAGTGCTCACCGATCCCCACGTCGACGAGCCTTCTCAGATCGCCGGTGCTGAGGCGCTGGTCGTCGGTCGTGTAGACCAACCGCCAGTCCTTGTCGACAATGTCCGCCCAGTAGCCGGCGTCGCTCAACGCGGCCGCCATCGCGCCAAGGACTGGGTCCTCGGGCAGTGGATATGAGCCGGCACCCATCGCTCAGTCACCTCTTCCCGACGGGTCAAATCGGATCGTACGCCGCAGATACCCCGAGGCGGAGATGAGGAACGCCGCGCGACTAGCCGACCGGGGTCATGACGAATACCGGCAAGGGACGGTCGGTCTTCTTCTGGTACGCCGCGAACTGCCCACGGTTGGCCTTGTTGCAGATCGCGAACAGCCGGTCGTAGTCCGGGTGGCCCGGGCGGAGGGTGCGGGCATTCGCCTTCATCCTGCGCACGCCCACTTGGATCTCCACGTCCGGGTTGGCCTCCATGTTCAGCGCCCAAGCCGGCGGCAGGAAATGCCCTCCGTTGGAGCCGCACACGAGGTAGTCGGCGCCATCACGGCCGTAGACCAGGGCATTGGTCCTCGTCAGACCGCTCTTCCGGCCCGTCGTGCGCAGCAGAAGCGTCGGCATGCCCAGCAGCCGGTGGCCGACCAAGCCGCGACTGTTCTCATAGATCCCTTGGTGCACTTTGAGCACAGTGACGAAGGCACGAGTGGAAAGGTTCACGACCTGGACTCAGCGGCGGGTGCCGACGACGACGAGGTACTCCTGCTCGAAGCGCGCCGCATCGTCGGAGCCTCGATTCCACTCGTCGCAGAAGGCGTCGAGCGCTGCGTCGAACTCAGCTTCCTGGCCGTTGGCGACGGCGTTCTTTCGGGCGACGATCGTCGGTCCGTACCGATCCTTGAAGTGCGTCCCGTAGTCGCGTGGGTGGGAGAAGGCAGTGATGGTGAGGTCTTCGCGGTCCAGCGTCCGCAAGTCGACACGATCGCCGAACAGCTCGCGAACGTGGTCCTCGCTCCCCCACAGCGGCGGCGGTGAGGCGCCGGGCGGCGGTGCCGGTGCAAAGGGGCCCATGGCCCGGAACAACGCACCGATCTGGCCCTCGGGAGTCCAGTTCAGCATCCCGATCGTCCCGCCTGGCTTGCACACCCGAACGAGCTCGTCCGCAACATCCTGGTGCCGCGGAGCGAACATCGCGCCGATCGACGACATCACGACGTCGAACGAAGCGTCCGGGAACGGCAGATTCTCGGCATCGGCCTCGGCCCATTCCAGGCTGACCCCGGCGGCTTCAGCCCGAGCGCGCCCGGCTTCGAAGAGTTCCGGAGTCAGGTCGCTGGCTGTGACGTTGGCGCCGGCCTGTGCGGCCGGAATCGCCGCGTTCCCGGTGCCCGTTGCGACGTCGAGGACGTCCATGCCCGGACCAATGCCACACGCCTCGACGAGCCGCGGGCCCAGCGGCAGCAGGAACGTCTCCACCATTGAGGGGTAGTCCCCCGAGGCCCACATTGCTCGATGCCGTGCCTTCAATTCTGAGTCAGACATGCCCGCCAACCTAGGTCACCAGCGACCGTCGGCGCTAGCAAAGCCACGCCGGGGTTTGCGCAGCC
>DATFFJ010000258.1:0-2234 GCA_035250065.1 Aeromicrobium sp.
TGGGTGGAGTGGCCGGCATCGGCCTCGCCTCTATGGGTGTCCGGCTCCTCGTGACCTATACGCCGACAAGTGTCCCTCGCCTGGATGACGCGGGATTTCACCCCGTCGTCATGCTGTTCGCGCTGGGTTTGACGCTCGTGACCGGGCTGCTGTTCGGTCTGGCTCCTGCCCTGAGGGCCGCACACGGGAACCTCTTGCCAGCACTGCGGGAAGGCGGCCGAACGTCATTCGCAACGGCTGGCCGTGGGCCCGGCCGCGCGGCGCTGGTCGTCGGGGAGATCGCGCTCGCATTGATCCTTGTCGTCGGCGCGGGTCTGTTCGTCCGTAGCGCGTGGCGGCTTCAGGAGGTGCCGGTGGGCTTTGATCCGCGCGGTGTGCTGAGCGCACGAGTCGGCTTGCCGGCGGAACGCTATCGCGACGACGAGGCAGTCGTCGATGCCTTCCGACGGATTCTCGAGATGGTGCGAATCACGCCGGGCGTCCGTCGGGCGGGCGCGTCAACGGGCATTCCACTCGTCGGCGGTGCGCCCGATGCGGAGCTCAAGGTCGAAGGCAAGGTCTTTCCGGGAGACACGGCGCCGAGTCCCTTCATTCGCTTGATCACCGAGGACTACGTCGAGGCGGTGGGCATGCCGCTTGTTGCCGGCCGGTCACTCCTCGCCGCAGACATGGCCGCGGGTGCCCCGGCCGTCGTGCTCATCAACGAGCGCCTGGCCAGGATGGCATGGCCGGGGGAGAATCCTCTTGGCAAGCGGCTCTCCACATGGACGAAGCAGGACGAGCCCGAATGGCGTGAAGTCGTTGGCGTACTGGGTGACATTCGAAGTGCGGGCCCAACGACACCACTCTCGCCCGAGCTGTTCCTGCCATACACGCAGCCACCGGGGGAGGCCTGGCCGGCCTTCCAGCGCAGCATGGCTGTCGTGGCGCGCGCGAGCGGCAACCCGGCTGCGCTGGCGGCGCCGCTTGGACGCGTCGTGCGATCCATTGATCCGTCGCTTCCCGTCTACGACGTGATGACGATGGAGGATGCGCTTGGCACCCGTTACGCGAGCGCCAGATTCAATATGTGGCTCCTGTCCCTGTTGGCTGTGACAGGCCTCGTGCTGGCTGCCGTAGGCATCTACGGCGTGATTGCGTACATTGTCACGCAGCGCACGCCCGAGATCGGGCTGCGGCTCGCCCTCGGCGCGACGCCCGCGTCAGTCTTGCTCCTCGTCCTTCAGCAGGGAACGCGTCTGGCTCTCGCCGGGATCGGCGTGGGTCTCGTCGGCGCGCTCGGGGCGACGAGCCTGGTTGCGGCCCTGCTGTTCGAGGTGCAGCCAACCGACCCGGCAACCTACGTGGCTGGTGCGACGGCAATGTTCCTGATTGCCCTTCTTGCCTGCGCTGTACCCGCTTGGCGGGCGGTTCGCGTGAACCCGGTGCAGGTAATTGCGAAGTCCTAGCGATCTGCTGCCGGGCCAGGGGGGATCACCTCTCCTTCGAGGACCAAGCTGACCCGGCTCGGAACTTGCTTTAACTGCTCCGAAAGGGGGAATTCTCCGATGAGATTCCTGTTTCGTTCTCTATTTGTGACGTTTGCAGGCTGGGCCGCGACCCGTTTGGCTTCACGCCTTGTAAGAGGCCGACGATCTCCCGGGATCCGACGCGGCTAAGTTCGTCCTGTCATCGCCCCTGCCCGTCTGTCAGTCACGAAGAACGGCCATGACCTTGGCCACGATCGCATCGCACCGCGCCTGGCCGAACGTGAACGACGCCGGAGCGGCGCCGCCAACGCGGCTCAGGAGATCGTTCTGCAGCGCATGACGCGCCCGCGAAAAGCGCGTCTTGACGACGTCGTCGCTGACGCCCAGGATCGCCGCAGTTTCAGTCGTGCTCAGGCCCTGCACCTGTCGCAGCATGAAGACTTCGCGGTAGCCGTCCCCCAGACGGTCGATGGCCGACTCGATGAGCGTGCCAAGTTCGTGGCCAAACGCCTCTCGTTCCGGATCAGGTGCGGTCGTGAGGGGCATGAAGATCTCCGTCGAACCGTGATCGAGTGACTGGTAACGACCTCGGCGCCTGGCGCGGCCGAGCGCTTCGTAGACCGCAATCTTGGTCAGCCACGTCGAAAACTTCGCACGCCGATCGAACTGGGCCAGGTGCGTGTAGGCGCTCACGTACGCCTCCTGCATCACGTCCTCGGCCTCCCGATCCTCGCGGAGGATTGCGCGGGCCGCACGATACACCCG
>DATFFJ010000259.1:0-4221 GCA_035250065.1 Aeromicrobium sp.
GGCCGTTCAGGGTGCCATCCTGCTGTCGCCTCCGTTGCGCCATGCGCAGCCCGAGCACCTCGCGGCTTGGGCTGATTCGGGCAAGCCGGTCGTCGCCCTTATCCCCGAGTTCGACGACTTCCTCCAGCCAGCCGCTGCACGTGAGCAGTTCTCAGCGATCCCGCATGCCGAGGTCATTGCCGTCGAGGGTGCCCAGCATCTGTGGGTGGGCGACACCGAACGCGCGCTCGACGAGGTCGTCGCGCGGCTCGCCCCGAACGTCCCGCTTCCGCTGCCACGCACCTGGGACGGGCCGATGGACCGGGCGGACCCGTCTGCCTACCGAGACCAGACGACGGCCGCCTTCAAAGACGTCCCGCGCTGATGTGCGCCCGGTGCGCGCCCGGCGCTCTGAATGGCTCAGCATTTCCTCCGTCAGGTGCGGAAGCGCCGGTAACTGTAAAGCAGGAGCGCGAGGGCGATGAGGCCTGACGCAATCAGGGATGCGCCGGTTCCCCAGCCGCCCATGAGCCACCATCTGTCGGCGAGGGGCCACCAGGAAGGGGCGGCGGGACCGAGGCCCCAGTAGATGCCCACGCCGACCAACGCGAATGCGCCGAAGATGGCGAGCATGATGCGGGGCCAAGACTTGACGCTTCCTTCCGCACCCCGCAGCGCAGCCTTCTCCACCGGTTCAATGTGTCGTTCGGCCCATTCGTACTGGGTCGCGAGGATGGCCATTCCGGCGAAGAGGGCGAGTATGCCGGGTCCCGGAAGGACAAGGGCCGCCAGCCCAGCGATGAGAAGCAACCAACCGGCAACTTGCAGCAGGATGCGTTTTCCGGTGCTCTGCACGCTCACAGTTCTGTCGTTCAGAACAAGAGGAGCAGAACAACGACGATGACGATCAACGTCCCGAGGCCGATTCCGTAATACATGAGCACCCCCTTGGATTGAGTGACTCGTGTCATACCCGAAATGCGGTTCCAGTAGTCGTTCGTCCTGTGCGATCGACTGTTCAAGCCGGGCAGGAGTCTCCTCCCGCACTAGGCTCAGCATGTGATTCGACCGTCTGAGGAACTCCCGGTGAATGCCCTTCTGACGGCTGCGCAGAACGGAGACACGGAAGAGGTTTCCCGAATCTGGCGAGAGTTGCCTCCTGGCGAGCAAGAGAGCGTCCTCTTAACGCTTCTCCAAACTCAGGTCGGCACTGCCAGCGACGAGGCGTCTCCAGAATCCGACGAGGGGCTGGACCCTTCACTGGGAGACACCGCAGCAATGGACAGGGTCGAACAGACCGACCTGATTCCCGAGGGCCTCGAAGAGCTTCGAGGCTTGACCGTCTCGGAAGGCGGGGACGATGCGGCTTTGGCCGGGAAGCCGGTCCAGAACGAACGAGCGTACTGGTCCCGATGGCGTCGTCGGTGGAGGCTTTCGGCCTTGGTGGCGGCATGGGCGGTGACGACGGTGTTCGCGTTCACGGCGGATACGTCCACGTTTGGCCCGATGGAATGGCTGGTCGCCCTCTTCGGAACGGTGGTTGGGGGCGGAGTTCTCGTCGGAACTCTCGTCAACTTCGCGGTCGCGGCGATATCGGCAACGGCTCAGGATGAGCTGAACGAGAGCGAGATCGCCCGGCCCTAACGACTGCGGGGATCGAGGTCTTCGAAGTCAAGAAGCTCGGCGGCCTCTGCGTCCAGATCGTCGGTCGAGTGCTCGATCGCCTGGAGGTCCGCGTCGTCCACGACATCCTTGCTGGGTGCGGGTTCGTCGTCGACTGCCGCTTCCTCGACGGTCCCGGGCACGTCGACGTCCGCAACGTCTTCGGGGGCGACGTCCTCGGGCTCGTCCACGTCGCTGGCCACGCCGCCGACGATGTCGCGGATCTGACCGAGCTGGGCGAGGATGGCGGCGCGGCGCTCCTGGAGATCCTCGACCTCGCCGCGAAGGCTGCGCGTCTGGCGCTCGAGATCGGTCGCGGCCGTCGCGCGGACATGCTCGGCTTCGGACTTGGCCTGGGCGACGATGGCCTCGGCTTGTGACTGGGCCTCAGCCATGATGCGCTCGGCATCGGTGCTGGCGGCCTCGCGGGCGGCCGCGGCCTGGGACTGTGCCTCGCGCGCCCGGTCGTCGGCGGCGGCAGCACGTGCCTCGGCGTCGGCTATCAGCTTGGCCGTCTGGTCGGTGGCCGCGGCATGGGCGTCGGTCGCTTCGCGGGCGAGCCGCTCCTTCTCGACGGCGAGGACGCGGCGTGCCTCGGTGACCTCACGGTCGGCCGCGGCCCGCGCCTGCTCCACCTCGCGTTCGGCGCCCTGACGCAGGGCCGTGGCCTCCTGCTCGGCAGCCAGCCGGATCTGAGCGGCCTCCCGCTCGGCCTGGGCGCGTGCGTCTTCGGTGTGGGCCTGGGTCTCGGCCTTGATCGCGGCAGCCTCATCGGCCAGGGCCTTCCGCTGCGCCTCGATGTCGGCGAGGGTGTTGGCGCGTAACTCGTCGATGTCACGCGTCGCGGCGGCACGGGTGGCCGTGGCCTCCTCCTCGGCGTTCGCGAGAAGATCGGCTGCCTCGCGCTTGGCACGGGTGCGGACGTCGGCCGCCTCTTGCTCCGACAGCTTCAGCAGCTGGGCGGCATGACCGCCGAGCGAGGCATAGCTCGGGCGTCCGATCGACTCGAGCTGCTCTTTGAGCTCGCCGATCTGGGATGCCAGGGCAGCGCGCTCAGAGCGCAGCTCTGCGATCTGGTCGCCGGCGCGGGCCAACTCGGCTTCCTGGTTTCGCGCCCAGGCGTGAACGGCGTTCTGGTCGTAACCGCCCCGGCGGGCCAGCGGGAACGGGGACGTCCCCTTGGCGGCGTCGAAGATGGACTGTGCTGAGTCGTCGGCCATCGGGGCTCCCCGTTCGTCGCGATGCTGAAGATTCGGGGACCACCATAACCTGCGCGCTCTGACCCCCAACGGGCCGTTCAGGGACTGAAGTCTCAGATCCCTCGGAACCTGTTGATCGCGTCGATGTGCTGCGCGCGGAACTCCGGATCGCGGACGCCAAGGCCCTCTTGGGGAGCCAGCGCGAGCACGCCGACCTTGCCCTGATGCTTGTTGTGATGCACGTCGAGCGCGGCCTGCCCCGTCTCCTCGAGGGTGTATGTCCGCGAGAGCGTCGGGTGAATCTTGCCCTGCGCAATCAGGCGGTTGGCCTCCCACGACTCGCGGTAGTTGGCGAAGTGGGAGGACACGATCCGCTTGAGGTTCATCCAGAGGTAGCGGTTGTCGTACTCATGCATGTAGCCCGAGGTCGACGCACAGGTCGTGATCGTGCCGCCCTTGCGCGTGACGAACACCGAAGCGCCGAAGGTCTCCCGGCCGGGGTGCTCGAAGACGATGTCGATGTCCTCTCCGCCGGTGAGTTCGCGGATGGCCTTGCCGAGTCGCAGCCATGCCTTCGGGTTCTGCTGCGTGCCGTCCTCGTTCCAGAACTTGAAGTCCATCTCGGACCGGTTGATCACCTTGTCCGCGCCCATGCTCCGGACGATCTTGGCCTTCTCCTCGTTGGAGACGACGCACACGGGGTTGGCGCCACCATTCAGTGCGTACTGGGTGGCGAAGCCGCCGAGGCCGCCTGAGGCACCCCAGATCAGGATGTTGTCGCCCTGCTTCATGTTGCCCGCGTTGGCCGAAACCAATTGCCGGTAGGCGGTGCAGTTCACCAAGCCCGGCGACGCTGCCTCTTCCCAGGTCAGGTGCTCCGGCTTGGGCATGAGCTGGTTCGCCTTGACCATCGCGATGTCGGCGAGACCACCGAAGTTGGTTTCGAAGCCCCAGATGCGCTGGGACGGGTCGAGCATCGTGTCGTTGTGGCCGTCTGGGGCCTCCAGCTCGACCGACAGGCAGTGTGCTACCACTCGATCGCCGGCCTTCCACTTGGTGACTCCCGGGCCGGTCTTGAGCACGACGCCGGACAAGTCCGAGCCGACGATGTGGTACGGCAGGTCGTGTCGCTTTCCGTACTCGGACTCGCGACCGTAGCGCTCGAGGAAGCCGAAGGTCGAAACAGGCTCGAAGATCGAGGTCCACACCGTGTTGTAGTTGATGGCCGAGGCCATGACGGCGACGAACGCCTCGCCCGGCCCGAGTTCGGGCAGCTCAACGTTGTCGACGTGCAGCGACTTGCGCGGGTCCTTCTCGTTGGACGGGATGCCCTCGAACATCCCTGTCTCGTCCCGGAGCACGAACGCCGCTCGATACGACT
>DATFFJ010000260.1:0-3445 GCA_035250065.1 Aeromicrobium sp.
GGCGAGCAACATCACGGCCGCGAACTGCCGCTTTCCGTAGAGGATCACGTGCTGTTGAAGGAGCCGTGTCCCGGCGTAGGTCAACGCGGTCAGAGCGATGATCATGGCGATCTTCCACGGATCCTCGAAGAGGCTCAGCGCGAGCCATCCCGGCGTGATCATCCCGCCGGGCGACAGGTTCGTCACGGTGTAGCAGAGCAGGGAGATCAGCAGGCCGATGCCCAGCGCCATCGCGGCGAGGTCTGCGGCGACTGTTCCGGTCAACATCATGCGCTCCTCGGGAGAAGTTCAAGCGTGGCGGGCAGGCCAAGCTCGCGAGCCTCGGGCGCGAGCGGCAACGCGCGCATCGCGTCGAGGAGCACCTCGCCTTGCCCGTGGATGTTGCCGACCGCCACGACGGAGGCATCACCGGCACGATCGGTGACCAGGCTGTCCAGGAGCGACGCGACGGGCAGCTTCCCGCCGAGATCGACAATCCGGTCAGCCAGATGTTCCGGGATGCTCACCCTCGCCGAGCGGGTCTGCTCGCCGATCAACACGATGCGATCCGGCAAGATCCGGCCGGTCAGCGCGCCCATCTGACTGTTCCGTTCAAGGCGGTCCGGACGGCAGTTGATCACCAGGTTCAGCGGATCGCCGATCAACCGTCGCTCCCGAAGGAGCTCAAGGTTCATCAGCGTCGAATCCGGGTCGTTGGCCGCGAAGATGTTGGCGAAGGCAACCCTGCGGTCGCCGAACAATGCGTAGCGGTGGACGGTGACCGCTCCGGGGTCGGGCGCGGCGTTGAGCATTCCGGTCAGCGCAACCGCCCGCTCAATTCCGGAGAGTTCGGCGACGGCGAGCGCGATGGCCACGTTCTCCTTGAACGTGATCGACTCGAACAGGCCGATCTCGGCGTCGGAGACCGACTCCACGTCCACTTCGATCAGAAGGCAGTTCCGACGAGCGGCTTCTTCCCGCAAGATCGGCAACCGTTCGCGCTCGGCGGTCACACAGATCCCTCCGACCGGCATCGATCTCGACAGCGACCGCGCGACATCGTCGAGCGTCGGACCCATCTCGGCGAGGTGGTCCTCACGGACGTTGGAGATGACGCACACCGTGGATCGGATCAGCTCTCGCTCGTTCACCTCCTGGAGGTCCGGGCTCACGGCCATGCACTCGATCACCAGCGCGTCGGGGTCGAACGCCACGGCGTCTCGAACGATGCCGATCTGCTCAACGATGTTGGCGAGTCCGAAAGGACGTCGCACCGGGCGCTCACGGCCGTCCGGATCAATGAACCGTGCCGCCGTGCCCGTGGTCTTGGCCACGGTGACCAGCCCGCCACCGCGCAGGGCCCCGGCGCACAGCCGGGTGATCGAACTCTTGCCGCGGATTCCGTTGACGACGATGCGCGTCGGGATGCGTTCCAGGTTGCTCCGGTGGCGACGCCGCTCGGCGACCCCGGCCGCCAGCGCAACCACGCAGCCCACGAGGTACACGGTGAACAGGTATGTCATGCCCGTAGGAGCACGCATGTGCCCGCGTTCTTGCAGTTTTTTCGCCAGCAATCCAGCCGGGTGGCGGACAACACCATCGCTCGTGGAAGGCTTGTCGTCATGACCTTCAGCGACGACGTCGTTGCCGCCGTGCTCGGCCACATGAATGACGACCACACCGACGATTCGCTCGTCATCGTCCGTGGCTTTGCCGAACCCGGCGCGACGACCGCCGTCATGACCGGACTCGACGCCGAGGCCGGCGAATGGTCGGCCGACGTCAACGGTGAGACGCGGCACGTGCGCATCCCATGGCTGGGCCCGGTGGCGGAGCGCGCTGACATCCGACGAGAGGTCGTCGCGCTGTACGACGCAGGACTCGAACGCCTCGGACTGCCGCCACGCGAACGCCACTGAGCCGCGCGCTGGCGCGCTACCCTCAGCCATGCCTTCACTGGCTGCGAGTGACCTCACCGCGCCCCACCGCGCACGGCTGATCGCGGCCGGCGCCGACCCGGAGGTGCTCGCAACCCTCTCCTTGACGGCATTCACCGCGCACCCGCTCGCCGGATCGTGGACCGCTGACGGCAACACGCTCTACGTCGCCGCAGAAGTCGAGCCGCCACGAGCCGCGATCCTGGACAGGCTTGTCCTCTATCCGGTCGCCGACACACTGATCGTGCTGGCGTCGCAGACCGAGAATCTCGTCTCACTTGGCGTGGGCGGCGACGGCGCGACCATCTTCATCGGTCCGGACTGCGAATTCACCGCAGGTGACCTGTATTGCGGCAGCGAGTCCAGCATCGTCTTCAACGGCGGTGTCACGGCGACCCGGTGTGCCGTGGTCGATGCCCGCAACGGCGGTTCGATCGTCGCCGAACACGGGCAGCTCTGGGCCGCCAACGTCTACGTGGCCACCGACGACATGCACCGGCTCGCCGACCTGGCCACCGGCGCCCGGCTCAACCCGTTCGGCGCGCGCATCCGGCTCGGACGCCACGTGTGGATCGGCCGGGACGTGTCCATCACCGGGCACGCCGAGGTCGGCGACGACGTCGTCATCGGCATGCAGAGCATGGTCCGCGGACAGAAGATCCCACCGAACACGGCGGTGGGCGGGGTTCCGGCGCGGGTGATCCGCGAAGGAATCACGTGGAGTCAGGAGGATCTGCCGTAGTGGTCCTGCGAGCGCTCCTGACGCTCGCCGTCACCGCCGCCGTCAGCTATGTGGCATGGAGCTACCTCGAGCGGGGCGACAACGCAGAGTCCGCCCGGCCGGATACCTCGGTCCTGCGCGTGACGATCCTCAAGGATGGCGACTCGTGGGTCGCGTCGGACGGCCGTGAGTACAGGCTGGGGATGGTCAACGCTCCGGAGGCGCTGGAGCCCTGCGGTCGGGAGGCCGCCCGATTCACACGCCAGTTCCTCGCTGGCGGGTTCCGGGCCGATTCGTACTCCGCCGACCCGCACGGCCGGGTGGTCGCCGAGGTGTTCAACCTCACTGGCGACTCGCTGAACGTCGCCTTGGTTGAGGCCGGGTTCAGCGACGACCGCTACCTGGACAGCTTCCGCCATGAGAACCCGGGTCTTGCACGGCGGCTTGAGTCCGCCTTCGACCGTGCGGTCACGCCTGATTGCCTGCGGGTTGGCTGATCGGTTTGGCATCGGACGGCTTTCTGAGAGGCTGTGCCGCGTGAGCAATCCCGACGTTGCTGTGATCGGCGGGTCCGGCTTCTACGCCTTCTTGTCCAACGCCGAGAGCATCGAGGTCGACACGCCGTACGGGCCACCGTCGGGACCCATCTCCGTCGGCGAGGTCAAGGGACGAACGGTGGCGTTCGTGCCGCGGCACGGGCCCGGGCACGAGTACCCAGCGCATCGAGTGCCGTATCGCGCAAACCTCTGGGCGCTGCGCTCGCTCGGCGTCCGGCAGATCTTGGCCCCTTGTGCCGTCGGCGGCCTGA
>DATFFJ010000261.1:0-6597 GCA_035250065.1 Aeromicrobium sp.
CAGAAATCCGCTACGACCACCCGGATGTCCGCGACCTCACGGCCGAGGTACAGGCCGAGTACGACCGGCGGTACGGCGGGAACGGCGACGCGAGCCCCATGGATCCAGACCGGTCGGCCGAATCTGCGACCATCCGCCGGCCACGACTCGCGGAATCATGCGCTCGTAGACCCCGGCAGGAGTCCCTGGTCGGTCAGCCAGACGTTCGGGTCGACGGGATCACCGCCACCGGGGTGGATCTCGATGTGCACGTGGTACCCGGTCGCATTTCCGGTCCGACCGACGAATCCGATCAGCTCTCCTGCTTCGACGCGTTTTCCGACGCTGACGGCGAATCGAGTTTGGTGGCAGAACCACAGCTCGGTACCGTCGTCCAACCGCAGTACGGTCTTGTTGCCGTAGGAGCCGTCGTAGGACGCGGCCGTGATCGCACCGGCCGCTATCGCGTGAATCGGCGTGCCGGACGGTGCGGCAAAGTCAAGTCCGGTGTGCTCCTTCCGCCAGAGGCCGCTGACGTCGCCGAAGCGGCCAGTCAGCCGGTAATTCTCGAGCGGCAAGTGCATGGGGTCGTGGTGCGGGGCCGCGGCAACGGCGGGCTCAGCTGTTCGCAGCGTCTGGGCGGCAGACGGAACTGGGAAGGCGAGTGGTGCGACCAGTGCGGCGGTCGCCATGATTCGGAGGACGAGCATGGATAAACCTGGCGGATGCTTGTGGTGCTAACTTTTGCTAGCAAGAACCAGTCCATTGACACATCCATGCAGGCCAGAGGCAAATTAGACTGCAAGCAAAATGTTGTCTGGGTCACCCCGGCCGCAGCCTTGGCCGCCTAGAGAGTGACCGACCTCACGATGCCCGTCGGGCTCAGCCGTGGCGCGTTTGAGCCGCCTTTGACCGCAGCCGGAGGCGATGGCGATGTTTCGCGTGGCGGGATTCGTCGGCTCGCCAGATGCCGTGCATCTCGGGAAGGGACTTGCGTGAGCGAGCCTGACACCTGACGTGCGCTGCACGGGGGTCTAGCATCCGGAACATGTCGTATTTCGTCACGGGTGCAACAGGCTTCATCGGGCGTCGACTCGTTACCGAGCTGGTCAACAACCGTCGCGGCACGATCTGGGTGCTGGTGCGGCCCGGCTCTGAGGCCAAGCTGGACAAGTTCCGCTATCGCTGGAACAACAGCTCACGCATCCAGGCCGTCCCAGGCGAGTTGACGGAGGCGGCTTTGGGTGTCGATCCGGCCTGGATCGAGGAGAACCGGGGCAAGATCAAGCACTTCTTCCACCTCGCCGCGTCGTATGACATGACAGCTACGAAGGAACAAAACGACGCGCTCAACACCGGTGGCACCGCGAACGCCTTGGAACTTGCCGCGGCACTCGACGTGAGCTGTTTCCACATCACGTCGTCCATTGCGGCGTCGGGGGAGTACACCGGGACGTACAGCGACGACATGTTCGATGTGGGGCAGAAGTTCGCGTCGGACTATCACCGGACCAAGTTCGAGTCTGAGAAGCTCGTCCGCGACGCGTCCAAGACGCCGTGGCGTGTCTACCGGCCGGCCATCGTGCTCGGCGACTCCGAGACCGGCGAGATCGACAAGATCGACGGTCCGTACTACTTCTTCACCCTCATCAAGCGGATGCGCGACTACCTGCCGGGATTCCTGCCCGCCGTGCCGGCTCCGGGATTCACCATGACGAATGTGGTGCCCGTCGACTACGTGGCCAAGGCCATCGACGCGTTGGCGCACAAGCCGGGCCTCGACAATCGCGCGTTCCAACTGGTCAACCCCGAGCCACAACGCAACCTCGACATTCTCGAGCTCTTCTCGAGGGCCGCGAAGTCACCGCATCTCCGGGTTGTCGCGGATGGAAGGATTGGCGACTTCCTTCCCACGCGCGCGCTCCAGGTGGCGCTGGCGAAGGTCACCACGCGTGGTCCGGGTGAGCTCGTGGCGAAGCAGACGCTGGGACGTCTGGGCATTCCGCCGGAGGTTCTCGCCCATGTCAGCCTGCCGACCACGTACGACAACTCGGCCACCCTGGACGCCCTGGCGGACACCGGCGTTGAGCTTCCGCCGTTGAAGTCCTACGCGGCGACGCTGTGGGACTACTGGGAGCAGAACCTGGATCCCGACATCAAGTCAGACCGGGCGAGCACCAAGGCGCTCAAGGGCAAGACCGTCGTCATCACCGGCGCCTCGTCCGGCATCGGGAAGGCGACGGCTTTGCGCGTGGCCATTCACGGCGGAATCCCGATTCTGGTCGCGCGAGGCAAGGAGAAGCTCGACCAGACCAAGGGTGACATCGAGGCCATGGGTGGGGAGGCATACGTCTACAGCTGCGACTTGTCCGACCTTGAGGACATCGACCGTCTGGCGGCAAACATCGTCAAGAACCACGACCACGTCGACTTCCTGGTCAACAACGCGGGCCGCTCGATTCGGCGGTCACTGCGGCTGTCGATGGACCGCTTCCACGACTTCGAGCGCACCATGCAGTTGAACTACTTCGGCGCCATCCGGCTCATCATGGGGCTCATGCCGGCACTGACCGGCGGCGGTCACGTCGTCAACATCTCGTCGGTCGGTGTCCAGACCAACCCGCCGCGCTTCGCCGCCTACGTGGCGTCCAAGGCAGCGCTCGACGCGTGGAGCCGCGTGGTGAGCTCGGAAGTGCTGGGGGACGGGATCACCTTCACCTCGATCCACATGCCGCTCGTCCGGACGCCCATGATCGCGCCCACGAAGATGTACCAGAAGTTCCCAACCATCAGTTCGTCCCAGGCCGCCGATCTGGTGCTCAAGGCGATGCGTGATCGGCCGACTGAGCTCAACACCTTCGCGGGCACTGCCGGTGAAATCACGCATGCGATCGCCCCCACGGTCGCGTTCCGCGTCCTCCATCAGGCGTACAAGATGTTCCCCGACTCGGCTGCGGCACGGGGCGACAAGGCTGCCGAGGACGTTACGGCGCAACAGAGGGCGCTGGCCAACATCCTTCGCGGGGTGCACTGGTAAGTCCGCGGGACTCGATGGCCGACGAGTAGTGACCGATCAGCTCGTTGGTGATCGAGCGCCAACTCCGATGGACGACCGACCCGCGCGCGGCACGTCCGAAAGCCTGCCGTTTGGACTCATCACCGGCCAGGTCGCGCACCCGGTCGACCATCGTGGCCAGGTCGCCTCGCGGGTAGAGCCAGCCCGTGCGTGAGTGGTCGACCAGATCGGTCGGGCCGCCGACCTGCACGGACACGACCGGCACAGCGCTGGCGAGCGCCTCTTGGATGACCTGGCAGAAGGTCTCCGACTCGCCGGGGTGGACAAGTACGTCGAGGCTGGCCATCACGGTCGCCAGTTCGGTGCCGTGCAGCATCCCGGTGAAGTGTGCCTCCGGCATGAGTCGCTGGAGTCGAGGCCGCTCGGGGCCGTCCCCGACGATCACCAGTTGGATGCCCGGCAGCGCACGGAGGGCGGCCAGATCGTGGACCTGCTTTTCGCGGGCCAGGCGCCCGACGAATCCGACCAGCTTCTCGCCGTGTGGCGCCAGCCCCGCCCGCAGGGTGTGATCCCGCCGGTGTGGGTGGAATCGCGCGCAGTCGACGCCGCGGCGCCAGAGTTTGACGTGCTCAACCCCGAGCTTGGACAGCACCTCCATTGACGCGGTCGACGGCGCGAGATTGAGGGTTGCGGCAGCGTGGATGTCGCGGACCCGGCTCGACAGCAACCGGTGTGCCCAAGGAAGCCCGTAACGCGACGCGAATGCGGGCACGTCGGTTTGGTAGATCGCCACGCTCGGGATGCCGAGAGCGTTGGCGGCACGCACGCCCCGCCACCCGAGCACGTACGGCGACGCAAGGTGGACCACGTCGGGCCGGAAGGCCGTCAGCGTGCGCTCGACCTGCTCGTTGCGCCCAGTCGCGACCCGCACTTCCGGGTAACCCGGAAACGCCCAAGACGGGATCGTGACGACCTCCGCGCCGCGCACGTAGGCCGGCTGCCCGGCCGGGTCGTGCGGAGCGATGACCTTGGCCTCGATTTCGCGTTCGGCCAGGTGATCGAGAACGCGGAGCACGGAATGCACCACGCCGTTGGTCTGCGGCAAGAACGATTCGGTGACGATCGCGACCTTCATGCTGCCAGCGTCGAGAGGTCGAAGCGTGATTGGGCAGACGTGGGGTTACGTGTCGCCGAGCGTCCGATGAATAGACGTTTCCCCTTTAGGCTGGCGGCATGAGTGTGCGCAGGGTGCAGGGGAGTGAGGTCGAGTACGGCATCGCCGTGACCGGCCAGCCCCACGCGAACCCGATGGTCGCGTCCACGCACGTGGTGAACTCCTACGCAGCCGCCCATGGACTCACTCGACGGGCTCGGTGGGACTTCGAGGAGGAGAACCCACTGCGTGATGCGCGCGGCTTCGACCTGAGCCGCGACGCGGCCGACCCGTCGCAACTCACCGACGAGGATCTCGGCCTCGCCAACATCATCCTGTCGAATGGCGCGCGGCTTTACGTCGACCACGCCCACCCGGAGTACTCCAGTCCCGAGGTGACGAACCCGCGCGACGTCGTCGTGTGGGAGAAGGCCGGCGAAGCCGTCATGCGACTGGGCGCGGAACTGGCCGGTCGCCTGCCGGGCGCGTATCCGATCGTTCTGTACAAGAACAACGTCGACAACAAGGGCGCTTCGTACGGGTCACACGAGAACTACCTGATGGCACGCGAGGTGCCCTTCGAGACGATCGTCGAGCAGTTGACCCCGTTCTTCGTGTCGCGGCAAATCATCACGGGCGCCGGTCGGGTCGGGCAGCGTCAGGACGGGAGCGTGCACGCCTTCCAGCTCGCGCAGCGCGCCGACTACATGGAAGTCGGCGTCGGGCTGGAGACGACGCTCAAGCGCCCGATCATCAATACCAGGGACGAGCCGCACGCCGACCCGAAGAAGTACCGGCGCCTGCACGTCATCCTGGGCGACGCCAACTGCTCCGAGATCGCCATCTATCTCAAGCACGGGATGACGTCGCTCGTGCTGGCCGCCATCGAGGCCGGTGAGCTGACCGACGTGCCGCAGCTCGCGAACCCCGTCCAAGCGCTCCACGACATTTCGCACGACCCGACGCTCAGGGCTGTCGTCGAGCTGTTCGACGGGCGCACCATCACGGCACTCGATCTGCAGGCCAAGTACCTCGCCGATGCGCAGGCGTTCGTCGAGCGGCACGGCAGCGACGAGCAGACCGACGACGTGCTCGCCCGCTGGGAGAGTCTGCTCGACCGACTGGCCGTCGATCCGCACCAGTGCGCCCGCGAGCTGGATTGGGTGGCCAAGCTCGGCCTGTTGGAGCGCTACCGCGATCGCGATGGACTCGATTGGGACCACGCCAAGCTCCACCTGGTGGACCTGCAGTACCACGACGTCCGGGTGGAGAAGGGGCTCTATCACTCGCTCGTGCGCTCCGGACGCATGGACCGGCTCATCGCCGACGACGAGATCAAGGACGCCGTCGCCACGCCGCCGAGCGACACTCGTGCCTATTTCCGGGGGATGTGTCTCGCCCGGTTCGCGCCCGATATCGCCGCCGCATCGTGGGATTCGGTCATCTTCGACCTCCCCGGCCACGATTCGCTGCAACGTGTCCCGACGATGGAACCGCTGCGCGGAACCAAGGAGCATGTCGGTGCGCTGTTCGATCGCTGCGAATCGGCGACAGAACTCTTCCGCGCGATTACCGCTGGCTGAGACCCGACCCACCAGCATCGGGATAGGCTCGACACATGTCCGAACAGCAGCAACGCAGCACCAAGAAGTCGAACGAGGAGTCGGCTGAGGTCGAGTCCACCAGCGACATCGCCGAGCACAAGGAAAAGCTCGACGACGACGTGGACTCGATTCTCGACGAGATCGACGACGTGCTCGAGGAGAACGCCGAGGAGTTCGTGCGCAGCTTTGTGCAGAAGGGCGGCGAGTGATGCTCCCGACGCCCTATACGGCGACGGGCAACGCCTCTTTCGCGGACTTCCTCGCACAACAGGCGCCTGAACTGCTGCCCAGCGCGCGTTCGGCGTCCGGCAGTCTCGCGGGCAGTGCAACGGAGTTGGCCCCGCACGCGACCACGATCGTCGCGGCGACCTTCCCCGGCGGCGTCGTGATGGCCGGCGACCGTCGTGCCACCATGGGCAATGTCATCGCCCAGCGGGACATCGAGAAGGTCTTTCCGGCCGACGAGTACTCCTGCATCGGCATCGCCGGAACCGCGGGTCTTTCGCTGGAGCTCGTGCGGCTCTTCCAGGTTGAGCTCGAGCATTACGAGAAGCTCGAGGGAACGGTGCTGTCCGCCGACGGCAAGGCGAACCGGCTGGCATCGCTCATCCGGGGCAACCTCGGCTTGGCGATGCAGGGCTTGGCCGTCGTACCGCTGTTCGCCGGGTATGACCAGACGACGGGTGAGGGCCGCATCTTCTCCTATGACGTCACCGGCGGCCGCTACGAGGAACACGCGTTCCACGCGGTCGGTTCCGGCTCGGTGTTCGCTCGCGGGTCACTGAAGAAGCTCTACAAGCACGACCTGTCCGAGGTCGACACGATCACCGCGGTCATTCAGGCGC
>DATFFJ010000262.1:0-2079 GCA_035250065.1 Aeromicrobium sp.
ACCGGACTCGCCGTGCGGAACCTTCAGCGAGGTGTCGCGGACTTCGCGGGACTTCTCACCGAAGATGGCGCGCAGCAGGCGCTCTTCCGGGGTCAGCTCGGTTTCACCCTTCGGGGTCACACGGCCGACCAGGATGTCTCCTGCTTCGACCTCGGCACCGATGTGGATGATGCCGCGCTCGTCCAGCTGGGAGAGGACCTCTTCGCTCACGTTGGGGATGTCGCGGGTGATTTCCTCGGCACCAAGCTTGGTGTCGCGGGCGTCAACCTCGTGTTCCTCGATGTGGATGGAGGTCAGCACGTCGTCGGAGACGATGCGCTGGCTCAGGATGATCGCATCCTCGTAGTTGTGGCCTTCCCAGGACATGAACGCAACGAGCAGGTTCTTGCCCAGAGCCAGTTCGCCCTGGTCCGTGGAGGGACCGTCGGCAATGATGCTCTTGACCTCAACCCGCTGGCCTTCGGCAACCAGCACGCGCTGGTTGTAGGCGTTGCCCTGGTTGGAGCGCGCGAACTTCATGATCGGGTAGTGCGTTTCGGTGCCGTCGTCGTTCAAGGTGGTGACCATGTCGGCCGAAACCTCGGTGACCACACCGGCCTTGGCGGCAACCACGGAGTCGCCGGCGTCAACAGCGGCGTAGCGCTCCATGCCGGTACCGACCAGCGGAGCTTCCGAACGCAGCAGCGGCACAGCCTGGCGCTGCATGTTCGCACCCATAAGGGCGCGGTTGGCGTCGTCGTGCTCAAGGAACGGGATCAGGGCGGTTGCCACGGACACCATCTGGCGCGGGGAAACGTCCATGTAGTCGATCTCGGTCGGCTCGGTCAGGATCGGCTCGCCACCGCCACCGCGTTCGCGGCAGAGGACCAGCTCTTCGGAGAAGCGGTTGTCCTCGTCCAGCGGCGCATTCGCCTGGGCGATCACGGCCTCGATCTCGTCATCCGCGGTCAGGTAGTCGATCTGGTCGGTGACCAGGCCGTCCACGACCTTGCGGTACGGGGTCTCGATGAAGCCGAAGGCGTTGATGCGCGCGAACGATGCGAGCGATCCGATGAGGCCGATGTTCGGGCCTTCCGGGGTCTCGATCGGGCACATGCGGCCGTAGTGCGACGGGTGAACGTCACGGACCTCGACGCCGGCGCGCTCACGCGAGAGGCCGCCGGGGCCGAGCGCGGAGAGGCGACGCTTGTGGGTCAGACCCGCGAGCGGGTTGTTCTGGTCCATGAACTGCGACAGCTGCGACGTTCCGAAGAACTCCTTGATCGCGGCGACGACGGGGCGCACGTTGATCAGGGTCTGCGGCGTGATCGCCTCGATGTCCTGGGTGGTCATGCGCTCGCGGACGACGCGCTCCATGCGCGACAGACCGGTGCGGACCTGGTTCTGGATCAGCTCGCCGACCGCGCGGATGCGACGGTTGCCGAAGTTGTCGATGTCGTCGATGTCGAGACGGATCTCGGCGGGCTTGCCGCCGCGGATGCCGTCGAAGGTGACGTCGCCGCGGTGCAGGCGCACCAGGTACTTGATCGTCGCGACGATGTCGTCGACCGTCAGCACCGAGTCGGTGAGCGGCTTGTCGACACCGAGCTTGTGGTTGATCTTGTACCGGCCGACCTTGGCGAGGTCGTAGCGCTTCGGGTTGAAGTAGAAGTTGTCGAGGAGGGCGCGAGCGGCCTCGGCGGCCACCTGCTCGCCCGGACGGAGCTTGCGGTAGATGTCGCGGAGCGCGTCCTCCTTGGTGAGGATCGTGTCCTTCGAGAGCGTCTCCTCGATCGAGTCGAAGCCGGCGAACTCGGCGAGGATGTCCTCGCTGGTGAGGCCGAGGGCCTTGAGGAACACCGTCACCGACTGCTTGCGCTTGCGGTCGATGCGGACGCCGACCTGGTCGCGCTTGTCGATCTCGAACTCGAGCCAGGCGCCGCGCGACGGGATGACGCGCGCCGACACGATGTCCTTGTCGGAGGTCTTGTCGGGCGTCTTGTCGAAGTACACGCCGGGCGAGCGCACGAGCTGCGAGACGACGACACGCTCGGTGCCGTTGATGATGAACGTGCCCTTGCCGGTCTGCAGGGGGAAGTC
>DATFFJ010000263.1:0-2323 GCA_035250065.1 Aeromicrobium sp.
CCCACCCGGCGCGATGAGCCTGCAACAGGACTTCCTCGGCGCCGGCGAGGTCTCCCTTGTGCAGTAGAATTTGTCCCAGCTCGTTCAGTGGCCATCCGAGTTCGCGCCGCAGGTATGGGCGCAGCTCCTCGCACGCCATCAGTGCCTGACTCTGCGCCTCGTGGCACGACCCGCGCAGCCTGAGGATCTCGGCGCGATGCACTCGGCAGCGCCCGTGGAGGCTGCCGATCGCATTCGTTTCGCACCACCGCTCCATCGCCTCGGTCCACTGCTCGGCCACGTCGTACAGGGCGAGGCCCTGCAGGGCACACACGAGCTCGCAGTAGACGACCCCAGTCGACAGCGCATCGAGCTCCCCCGAGGTGGTCGCTACGCCGGCCTCGTCGAGCAGCGCCAAACCTTGCCGGACTTCGCCGTCCAGGATCAGCAGCCGGGCTTCGGCCACTCGTCCAATGGCGCATGCCGCCGGGTCGCATGCCGAACCGACGTCGATGGCCCGCCGGGCCCACTGTCGGGCGCCCGGCACGTCGCCGGTGAGAATCCGCTCGTATGCGCGAACGACCGCCAACCAGGCGTGGGCCGGCGTGTCGTCGTGGCCTTCGAGCAGCCGCTCGGCGCGTGCCAACCAGCCGCGCACTGGTGCCATCAACGCCGTGTCGAAGAGCAGGTGCATCGCCACGCGAACGGCCGCGCCTGCGGCCGCGACCTGATCGCCATCCTGGATGCAGGCGGCATGGGCGCGTTCCCAGGCGTCGATGGTCACATCGAGATCACCGGCCGCGTAGGCGACCTCGCCCAGCAGCGGCAGATCGGCGGTGGCCAGGACACCGTCCGCGTCGGCCTCGATGAGGAGGTCGAAGGCCTGCTGCCAGTCCCCACGCGAGGCCGCGGCACGCGCGCGCTCGACAACGCCAAGACCAGCGCCATCGCTCATCGCTGCCTCCCGAATCCCTGACCTGATCGGACTCCGGGATCAAACGGACCCGAACGTAACCGTGAGGGTTACCGCCGTAACAGTCTTCCTTACGCACCTCGGTTGGGGACCACCCTTCCCCAAGCAACCGGGCAACCCCGAGGAGAACCGATGACGAACGCAACCACCACTTCGACGCAAGAACCGATGTCGGCGAACACCAAGCACGTCCCGAGATCAGGAACCGTCCGCGCGAACGGGCAGGAGCTGTACTACGAGATACACGGAGACGGCCCGCCACTCGTCCTGGTGATGGGGATCGGATACGACTCGTCGCTGTGGACGCTGCAACAAGTCCCCGAACTCTCTACCCGCTTCCGTGTCGTCCTCCTCGACAACCGCGACGCCGGCCGCAGCTCCCGAGCCAAGCACGAGTACACCATCGACGACATGGCGGACGACGTCGCCGGCCTGCTCGACGCCCTCGACATCCACCGAACCCATCTGGTGGGCCTGTCGATGGGCAGCATGATCGGCATCGAGTTCGCGCTGCGGCACGCGGACCGTCTCGATCGCCTCGTGCTCGCCGGACCGGGCGCAGCGCCCGCACGGAGCGCCGTCGACCCGATCTCCATCTGGAACTGGGTCAAGGCCAACGACCCCAGCGGAGAGATGTTCGGCGCGCAGCAGTTCACCTGGCTGTTCTCCTCGGCGTTCCTCCGCAACCGGCAGGCAGTGCAAGACACGATCACATTGCTAGCCAGCAATCCGAACCCGATCTCGCCGGACGCCTACGACCGCCAAGCACAGGCCTACCTGCACTTCGACGCCCTTGATCGGCTCGGCGGCATCACCGCCCCGACCCTGGTGATCGTCGGTGAGCAAGATCTGCTGACACCGTCGTGGGTCGCCCGCGAAGTGGCCGACGGGATCCCCGGAGCCCGATTCGAGCTTGTCACCGGCGACGGCTCGTCACACGTCATGCCGCTGGAGCGCCCAGACGACTTTAACCATCTGGTGACGAACTTCCTCACCGCGCAACTCCCGTGCTGATCGAGAATTGTGCGGCTTGACCTCTAGTCCTTTGTGCAGTTCGGGACCTTGATGTTCAGTATCCGAACTGGCGATCGCCAAGTGACACCTGTGTCTCGAGCACGAAGTGCTCGGCGTTCTTGCCGACAGCGACCTTGTAGGTGCCGGCGGCGATGTGCCAGTGCCCGGCGTTGCCGTCGAAGCGCGCGAGCAGGCGGGGGTCGGCGGTCACTGTCACTTGTCGAGACTCACCGGGTTGGAGCTCGACTCGTTCGAACCCGCGCAGCCGTTGCCGCTTGTCGCCGGCGGCTTCGGTCAGGTAGAGCTGGGGCACGTCGGCGCCGGCCCGGTCGCCGGTGTTGGTGACGGTGAACGTCG
>DATFFJ010000264.1:0-3430 GCA_035250065.1 Aeromicrobium sp.
CCTGCGTGCCGTGCAGGAGGTGGCGCTTGCGCACGAGGGCAGGCCGCACTGGGGCAAGCGGCATTTCCTGACCGCCGAGGAGCTCGCGCCGAAGTACCCCATGTGGGACCGCTTTCAGGCGGTCCGACGTACGTTCGATCCTGAGGGAGTGTTCTCGAACGACCACGTTCGACGAGTGCTGGGAGGGAACGCATGACGAGCGCAGGCTGGCACCCGGATCCGACCGGACAGCACGAGCTCCGCTACTGGGACGGGACGGTCTGGACCGAACACGTCAGCAACCAGGGCGTGCAGTCGACGGGCCCACTCGACGCCTCGGCGGTTGGAGCGCCGCAAGCCTCGAGCACGGCCGCTTCCGGTGACGCCTTCGCCGGCTTGTCCGGCGAGCTGGTCGATGGCACGTACACCGAGGTCGAGGGATCCGGGCCGCAGAAGCAGAACGACCGGATGCTCCGAGTTCGCATCGAGGAGCCGTTCCTGGCCAAGCAGGGCGCGATGGTCGCCTACCAAGGCGCGGTCGACTTCGCGTACCAGGGCGGGGGAGTCGCCAAGTTCCTCAAGAAGTCGCTCACCGGCGAAGGTCTCTCGCTCATGCAGGTCAGCGGCACTGGCGACGTCTTCCTGGCCGACGAGGCCAAGCACGTCCACATCCTCAAGTTGACGAACAGCGGGCTGTCCGTCAGCGGCAAGAATGTCCTCGCGTTCTCGTCGTCGCTGGACTGGAACGTCGAGCGAGTCAAGGGCGGCAGCATCGCGGCCGGCGGATTGTTCAACACGTCCCTGCGTGGCACCGGCTGGGTGGCCATCACCACGGACGGGCTTCCCGTTGTGCTCAACGCGAGCGAGGCGCCCACATTCGCCGACGCCAACGCACTTGTCGCGTGGTCGATCAACCTGCAGACGCACATCAAGAGCAGCGTCACCGCCGGTGCCCTGATCGGCCGCGGCTCCGGCGAGGCGTTCCAGGTGGCGTTCACCGGCCAGGGCTTCGTCATCGTCCAACCGTCGGAAGGACCGCCGCCGGCCCCAAAAGGATGACCTCCGGGATCACCGACGTGTTCTCCGGAGGATGATGGCGCCATGACCGTCAATCTCAACGGAGCCCGCGTGCTCCTCACCGGCGCGACCGGCGGCATCGGGCACGCCATTGCCCGAGCCCTTCATGCCCGCGGCGCCGAGCTCATCCTCACCGGGCGGCGGACCGATGTGCTCGACGAACTGGCCGCCGAGATCGGTGGCACGACGATTGCCTGCGACCTGTCCGACCCCGCGGCCCTCACCAAGCTCATGGACGAGGTGGGCGACATCGACGTGCTTGTGGCGAACGCGGCCTTGCCGGCCGTCGGCGCCATGGTCGACTACACCGAGGACGGCATCGACCGCGACCTCGACGTCAACCTGCGGGCGCCAATCGTCCTGACCCGTTGGGCGACCAAGCAGATGCTGCCGCGCGGCACCGGCCACATCGTTCTCATCGGTTCGATCTCGGGTCGTGCGACGTCGCCACTGTCGTCGATGTACAACGCGACCAAGTTCGGCATCCGCGGCTTCGCGCTGGCGCACCGCGACGACCTGCACGGCACCGGTGTCGGCATCTCGGTCGTCGAGCCCGGGTTCGTCAGCGACGCCGGCATGTTCGCCGACAGCGGCATGCCGTTACCGAAGGGCGTCAAGGCGGTTGCACCGGAGAAGGTTGCCGCCAAGGTGGTCCGCGCGATCGAGAAGGATCTCGGCGAGGTCATGGTGGCTCCGACCAGCCTCAAGGTCTTGAGCGCCGTCGCCCTCGTGGCGCCGGGGCTGGCCTCCTCGCTCGCCCGTAAGGCCGGCGCCGCTGACATCGTCGGCGCACACAAGAGTCTGAACAAGGAGTGACGCGGATGCCTCTCAACCTCGCTGGAGCGCGAGTCCTGATCACGGGCGCGACGGGTGGCATCGGCCATGCCATCGTTCGGGCCTTCCATGCGCGCGGTGCGGAACTGCTCCTGACTGGTCGCCGCACTGAGGTCCTGGACGACCTGATCGCGGAAGTGGGCGGAAAGGCCATCGAGGCCGATCTTGCCGACGCGGAGTCGGTCTCGGAGCTGATGGAGCAGGCGGGCGGCATCGACGTCCTGGTGGCCAACGCCGCCCTGCCCGGCGACGGCGCCCTGGGCACCTTCACGGAAACCCAGATCGATCGGGCGCTCGACGTCAACCTGCGTGCGCCGATCGTGCTCAGCCGGTGGGCCGCGGAGCAGATGGTGCCGCGTGGGCGTGGCCACATCATCCTCATTGGTTCCCTGGCCGGCCGGGCCGCGTCGCCACGCATGTCGATGTACAACGCGTCCAAGTTCGGACTGCGCGGGTTCGCGCTGGCTTACCGCGAGGAGCTGCGCGGAACCGGCGTGGGAGTCTCGCTCATCGCGCCCGGTTTCGTCAGTGAGGCCGGCATGTTCGCCGACAGCGGCAACGAGCTTCCGCCGGGCATGCGGGCCGTCTCACCCGACGACGTCGCGAACGCCGTCCTGCGCAGCATCGACAAGGATCTCGGCGAAGTGTCCGTGGCACCACCGGAGCTCAAGGCGATGAGCATGCTCGCGGTCGCCGCACCCCGAGTTTCGGCTGCGATGCAGCGCAAGCTCGGACTCTACGACGCGTTCGACGACGTCGGCGGCGGCGAGAAGCGCTAGTTCACCTGCCGCTCGTGGCCCTTCCAGAAGGGTTCGCGCAGCTTGAACTTCTGCAGCTTGCCGGTGGCGGTCCTTGCGAGCTCGTCGCGGAACTCCACTCGGCGCGGGATCTTGTAGCCGGCCAGTTGGGTGCGGCAATGCGCGACGAGGTCGTCGGCTGAGACATCGCCCTCCACGACGACGAGCGCGGTGACCAGCTCGCCCCATTTCTCGTCCGGAGTTCCGATCACGGCGGCCTCCTTGACCGCCGGGTGTGCCATGAGCGCGTCCTCGACCTCGATGGACGAGACGTTCTCGCCGCCGGAGATGATCACGTCCTTCTTCCGGTCGGAGATGACGACATAGCCCTCGTCGTCGATGACGCCGCCGTCGCCGGTGTGGAACCAGCCGCCCTCCAGCGCGGTCGCGGTTTCCTCCGGTTGCTCCCAATAGCCGTCGAGGACGACGTTGGAGCGCGCCTGCACTTCGCCCTCCTCGTCGACCCGCATCCTGACACCGACGGCCGGGACGCCGGCTCGGCTGAGACGCTTCGCCCGTTCGAGCGGTTCAAGGTCGTCCCACTCGGTGCGTGACCGGTTGATGGTGAGCAGGGGCGCGGTCTCGGTCAGGCCATAGCCCTCCAGGATCAGCATCCCCATTGCATAGAAGAACTCGCCGATCTCCCGCGACAGCGGGGCGCCGCCCGACACGAAGTAGCGCACCCGACCGCCGGTGCGTGCCCGGATCTTGTGGAAGACCAGCCGATCGGCGACCTTCATCTG
>DATFFJ010000265.1:0-7239 GCA_035250065.1 Aeromicrobium sp.
CGCGCCGGTCCCGATCTGCATCAGCTCCTCGGGCGTCAGGTAGGCAAACGCCCAGGCCAGCATGGTGACGGTGGCATCGCCCTCGATCATCGCCGTTCGCGCCAGCGCGCGGTCGTCCTCGCCGACCTCATCGGTCTCGAGCGAGTCTAGGCCGAAGGCCGCATCCTGCAGCGCATGCGTGTACTCGTGGGCGTAGGTCAGCTTCGCCTCGGCGTCGAGGCCGGCATCGCTGACGACCACCATCCGCTTGTCGACGTCGTCGTAGAAGCCGAGCACCTGGTCTCCCAGCAGCTGGAGCTGAAGCTCGGCCACGTCCTGTCCGGGCTCCAGAAGCCCGAGCGCGCGGAGGGCGATGTTGTCACGCTGCTGCTCCTCGGGCGGGTACTCCTCCTCGAAGAGCTGCTCCAGCTCATCGGCCAGCTCGTCGCGGGTGATGATCTCGGGCGGCCCGATCTCGGCGGCCGGCAAGCCACGGATGTCGATCACCTGCTCCTCGATCTCGCGCAGGACGGCGAGCGTGTCCTCGTCACCCGGCGATGGCTCGACCGATGCGGATGGCTGCTGCGAAGCCTGCGGCGACGCCGACAGCGCCGGAGAGGCCGATGGATTGACGCCGACCCCGCTGCCGTCGCCGGCGACATTGAGCCCTACGACCGCCACGCCGACCACCACGAGGAGGACGACGATGAGCGCGACCACCCGCTGCAGCGCTGACATCGGCGCATTCTGCCATGGGCGGCTCCGTGGTCCCGCCAAGGTTCAGGTTTCTTAAGGTGGGGCAAGCCCGGGGTTTAGAACGGCTCCGTAGCCTTCGGTGTGCGAGATGGAGATCCACCCGGGTTTCTACCTCCACCCTCCCTCCTTCGAGCCCCGGTGTCATTGGGCGGGCACCGGGGCTCGTGCTATCTCCGCTACCATGCGCTGACCGATGGAGATCACCTGGTACGGACGCGCCTGCTTCCGCCTGAAGGGCAAGGACGCGACCGTCATCACCGACCCCTGCCCCCCGTCGACCGGGTTCGTCGCCGGCAAGCACGACGTCGACGTGCTGACCATCAGCCACGACCATCCCGACCACACATACACGCGGTCGATCACCGCCGGCCTGACCCTCACCCGGCCCGGCGAGTACGAGTACAGCGACCTGCTGGTGACCGGCATTCGCACCTACCACGACGGCGAGGCGGGCAAGGATCGCGGCGAGAACATGGTCTTCAGCTTCGAGGTGGACGGCGTTCACATCTGCCACCTCGGTGACCTCGGGCACCTTTTGACCGAGGAGCAGGTGCACGAGCTCGGGCCGGTCGACGTGCTGCTGGTGCCGATCGGCGGCGGCACGACGCTGACCCCCGCCGAGGCCGCCGAGGTCGTCTCGCAGATCGGTCCCAAGATCGTGATCCCCATGCACTTCGCCGTCGATGGCGGATCACCGGACCTGGGCGCTCCGGACAAGTTCCTGCACGAGATGGCCACCGAGCCGATCCGCCAACCGAAGGCGCAGGTCACGCCGAACTCCCTCCCCGACGAAACCCAGGTCGTCCTTCTCGAGGCGCGCGGCCGCACCTCCTAGATCGCTGTTTCGAGCTGGGTCCGGTGCACCTACGCACCAAACCTGACCCATTCGTCCGGTCCATTCGCGACCGTCCGTGCTCGTACGCACGGACCCCGAGCAAGCGCTCCCACGGGAAGGGTCCTAGTACCTTGGTACGCCCTCTGCATTCTCGCCGCTGCAGGTGACGAGGCCGCCATCGCTGCCCAGCGCCGCCCATCGATCAACGCTGCGTCGGCCGCGACCGCAGCGCAAGACCTACACAGAGGCAAGGGGGCCTATCGACCGTGTACCAAGCATCGGTACGGTCGACGACCGCCGAGACGGGCAAGACCCTTCTCGCGATCGTCGCCATTTTCTCCCTGCTCCTCTCCATGTTCGCCATGACGGCTCAACCCGTCAGCGCCGATGGAGAGGGAAGCCCGACAGCGTGTCTCGACACAACTGCCGGGGTAACTGGTTCAATCAACTCCACATCTGACGACCTGGCGACATTTACTGCGCCCACCGGAGAGGTCGTCACCGGCGTCTGCATCAAGGCTGGTTCCTTCCATAGCGACGTCATCACGGCCAACGGGCCGGTGGCCGGCACGTGCTTCGTCGTTGCGGGGATCGGAACGCCGATGGTGACAGTGACCCGCAGCGGCTCCGCCGGGGAGTGCTCGGGCCTCAGCCATATCGACGTCGTTACGGGGCCCGCGCCCTCACCGACCCTGACTGTCGAGAAGCAGACGGTCGGCGGCGACAGCGACTTCCAGTTCACGCTGGATGACGTCAACGTGGCGCTGCTGTCCGACAACGAGAGCGACGAGGTCGCCACGACGGCCGGGAACTTCGACCTGGCCGAGGTCCTCAGCCAGGCCCAGATCGACGCGGGCTGGAGCCTGACCTCGATCGAATGCAGCGGCAACGCCGCCGCCGAATCGGTGACCGGCGCCAACGTCAACGTGACCGTCGGTGCCAACGAGGACGTCACCTGCGTCTTCACCAATACGCTGACCCCGCCGCCCGATGAGGGCTTCGTCGAGGTTGACAAGCTCATCTGCCTTGCGGCAGAGAGCAGCACAGACTTCGTCGTCGAGAACGTGGTGATCGAGACGTTCGCCACCCAGTCCGTCGGCGAAAGCCTCGACGAGATCGGCGACTGCATCCTCGGCGCTGACGTGACGTTCGAGGTGTACGTCGACGCCAACGGCAACCAGATGCTGGACGAGGGTGAGGTCCTCAGCGATGACGAGGATCTCATCGACGGAACGCTCACCACGAACGAGAACGGCGCCATCACGGTCGATCTCCCGGAGGGTGACTACATCCTGGTCGAGCCGGCTGGCGGCATTGAAGAAGGCACCTGGCCGGGCGGCTCGGTTGCCTTCTCGGTTATGGCCGGTGAGCTGACTCTCATCGAGGTCACGAACAACATCGCGGAGGAAGGCGGACTTCTGAAGATCCGCAAGTTCTTCTGCACCATCGAGACGCCGGAAGGCTTCACCAACCCGCACTTCATCGTGCTCGAAGGCCAGGACATCACGTCCGATGCCGCGCTGCCCGATGAGTTCGCCGAGAACTGCACCCGTGGCGGCGAGAATCCCGAGGCCACGTTCGAGATCGACGGCAAGACCTTCGAGACCACGAACGGCATCCTCGTCATCAGCCTGCCCCCGGGTACCTATACCCTCGAGGAGACCGAGCCCAACGAAGGCTCCATCCAGGTGACCATCACCGAGGATGGCGTCACGTCGGTTCTCGTCCTCAACTTCGAGGAAGATGTCGACGAGACCGGCTCGATCACCGTCGACAAGGAGATCGAGTGCGACGTCTGCGAGACGTTCACGCCTGGCTTCTTCTTCAACCAGGGTGAGAACAACGAGGGCTTCGCCTTCGCCGATGACTCGCTGATGGACGACCCGATCGAGGTTGCCGGTATCACGTTCGACTCGGTCCAGAAGGTCCAAGATGAGTCTGATCCGGGTAGCCTGCTCCGGCACTACCTGGCTTTGACGCTCAACGTCCGCATGGGCGGCACCGATTGCGACCTGCTGTCGGTTGTCTACGATGGGTCCGTCGAGAGCCTCAGGGGCGAGACGGTCGCCACCATCTGGACGGAGGCCGGCAAGGTCCTCAACGGTCAGAGCAGCGCGTTCTCGGCCGAGGATCTGCACGACGCCATCGACGAGATCAACAACGCTGAGAGTGGTGACGGCACGCTCGTGTGCGACACCGACACCAGCGTTGATGGTTTCACCTTCGAACTGACCGGCCCCGAAGGCCCGGACTCCGAGACGCGCACGGGTGAGATCGAGAACGGGACGCTCACGTGGAGCGACCTGCCCCTCGGGACCTACACGCTCGAGGAGACCGGCGGTCCGGACGGTTCGGACTGCACCGTCGTGTCGGCATCCGGCGACGGCGTCGAATTCGACGCCGAGACCGGCGTGATCACGATCACGCTCACGTCCGAGATGGCCGACGTCACCGTCACCGTCGTCAACGACTGCGGTGGCGAGGGCGGAGAGGAGACCGAGCTCGGCTCGATCACCATCCTGAAGAACGCGGTGCCTGACAACGGTCAGGACTTCGCGTTCACGACGACGGGAACCGGACTCTCCGGCTTCTCGCTGGACGATGACGCCGATGCGGTGCTCTCGAACCAGAAGGTCTTCACGTCGCTCGGTGCCGGGACCTACTCGGTCACCGAGTCGGTGACCAGCGGATGGGACCTGACGAGCATCACCTGCTCGGCGGGCGGCAGTGTCGATATGGCGAATCGCACGGCGAACATCACCCTCGCCGAGGGGGCGAATGTGACCTGCACCTTCGTCAACACGCTGCAGGGCCAGCAGGCCCAGACCGGCTCCATCACGATCCTGAAGAACGCGGTGCCTGACGACGCTCAGGACTTCGCCTTCACGACGACGGGAACCGGACTCTCGGGCTTCTCGCTCGACGACGACGCGAACGCGACGCTGTCGAACCAGAAGACCTTCTCGGGTCTGGCCGCCGGCATGTACACGGTTGCCGAGGGTTCGGTGACCGGGTGGACGCTGACGAGCCTGACATGCTCGCCATCGGCCGCGGTGACGATCACCGGGTCGACCGCCTCCATCAACCTTGCCGGGGGAGCGAACGTGACGTGCACGTTCGTGAACACCAAGCAAGGGTCCGGCACGCTTCCGAACCAGGCTGGTCCGACGACCACGCCGCGCCAGGGGACGCTTGCCGGCAACCTGCCGAACACGGCGACAGAGCCATTCAGCGGCACCCCGCTGCCGGTGGCGCTCGTCGCGCTGCTGATGCTGAGTGGCCTGGGCGCAGCTGCCTATGCCATGAAGGCGGAGGCTGCCCGCCGGCGCTAGAACGTCGCTCAGAGCGAAGGAATCTCGAGGCCCCCGGATCCGTCCGGGGGCCTCGTCGCGTTCGCTGGTACTGGTACTTCGTTGCCGATGAGCACCACATCCGCGGACGGGTACTGTCCCTAACCCCACCGCTCCACCCGCGGTACGTCATTTGACGGGTACCGAAGTACTACGAGGCGCCCTTATACTCGCGCCACGGCTGACCGAAGGTCGACCGCATGCTCGCCACTTCGACGAGCGGACTCATCAATCCCCAGGGGGCTGGCCACCAGGCCGGAGCATCTGTAACGGAAAGGAACCTATCGTGAGTGGACTGAGGGCCCGAACAGGGCTTCACACCCTCCTCGGCCTGCTGGCGGCGCTTGGCCTTCTGGCGGCCATGACCATGCCGACGGCGGCAAACCATGACGTAGCCGGACCTGCGGTGGAGCCGACATTCGTCGCCGGCAATCCATCGTGCCCAGCCGGCACCACCGAGGTGAAGTTCGAAGGCGCCGAGCTCGCGCTGAACTCGTCCAAGGGCGGCGTAACGCTGACGGCGATTGATGTCGATGCCGGCACCTTCTCGTTCTCCGTCGCAGGCGGAAACGTGGCAGCGTACGTCTTCGCCAAGGGCGGCGACAACGCGAACCAGTACGACTACCACCTTCTCGCCACGGGTGGATCGGCCCACGATGACGGACTCGTCACGCCGACCAATCCCAACAACGACAAGCCATTCGGTCTGAGCCATATCAGCTTCTGCCTCGTGGTTGCCACGGCAACGCCGACGCCGACTCCGACCCCGACCCCGACCCCGACTCCGACGGCTACCCCGACCCCGACCCCGACCCCGGCTGGTCAGGTCGCCGCTGGGACGCCGACGCCGTCGCCGCGGGGCCAGGTACTCGCCGGTAACCCCACGCCGACCGCGGGCGCGCTGCCCAACACGGCAATGGGCGAGTTCACGCAGGTCCCGGCAACGGTCCTGAGCCTCGTCCTGCTGGCGGCGCTGGGTGCGATGCTCTACGTGCGGCTTTCGCGCCAGCGCTAGCTCCCAGCCGAACCTAGGCCGAACGGCCCCCGGACCTCCCGGGGGCCGTTCGCTTATGCGTGGGACCTCGGTACCAGGACTATGCGGTGCGGGTGAGCACCACGCCGTCATCCCCGCTCTTCACCGGACCTCACCAAACTGCGGAAATCTGGTCAATTGGTGGGTACCAAAGTACTGGACACCGGCCCTATACTCGCGCTCCGCTCACCGGCGCCACGCACGATCGCTTGGCCGTCGGGCGAGCTACGGATTCATCGCTCGACACTCGGCACTCGCCGAAATCCCGAGCACAAGAGAGGTCTATCGCCAGACACAGGAGGCCGCAACCGCGGCCATTAGCCAGAGGGGCTGAAAATGGATTCCCGAGCTTCCACTGCCACGCGACTGTCTGTACTGCCGGTCTTCATCGCGTTGCTGATGAACCTGCTGATCGGCCCCCTTGCGCCGATCATCTCAGGTTCGGCACAGACCCTTGTCCGTGCGGATGACGTAGAGATCATCCAGGACACCACCATCAACGGCTGTAACGGAGTCGTCTCGACCCCGGGCAGCGAGAATACCGATAAGCGGCTGGTCAGTGGCTCGCTCGAGCCCGGCGGCACCGCGACCTTCGAGATCAGCTACCCGGTCTCCACCGAAGAGGTTTCCGGCCGGGCGGAGTTCGAGATCACCGACTGCGTCTTCATCGAGGACGTCGCGGTCGCGAAGTACTTCATCCACTTCGTCCCGAACACCGAGAACTTCATTCTCACGTTCACGCTGAACATCCCGGCGGACGCTCCGGTCGGCGACGAGTACTGCAACTACGCCAAGACCACCGCTGCTCCGTCGCAGTCCCAGGCCAGCAACCGCAAGGCCGGGCCCGCCTGCTTCCTCATTGGCGGCGATCTGCTGATCAATAAGACGGATGCAGCGGGCACCCCGCTTCCGGGTGCTGACTTCTCCATCAACTGCACCTGGCCGACGACCACGGCCGCGCTGGCCGGGACGGTCATTACAGCGTCGCCGGATGGTTCCGTCTCGGATGGCAATGACGCCAACGGGACGAACGACTCGAGCGAGGCATTCACCTCGTCATCGGGCGGAACGCTGAGCAAGTCGGCAACGACGGGCAGCAACGGCACCATCGCCGTGGCCGCCCCCGTCGGAACGTCCTGCACATTCACCGAGACCGATCCCCCGGCCGGCTACGAGGCCGACCCGAACGATCTGAGCGAGACGCTGGTCGTGACCAGCGGCCAGCAGCAGACCCACACCTTCGTCAACACCGTTCCGCCGGCGCACTTGACGATCGTCAAGACCCT
>DATFFJ010000266.1:0-19086 GCA_035250065.1 Aeromicrobium sp.
CATTGCAGGGCCCCCTCGACGATCGAAGAGAGGACGTCGGGAACGGACTGCAGCGAGCCGGCCAGGTCGCCGCCCGGCGTCGGGACGGTCAGCGGTGAGGTCGGCTGCCCGTCGACCGTGGCCGGCGTCGAGCCGGCAGACGCGGCGTCAGGAGACGCCGGAGCGGACGCACCGGAGGTGGCCGGCAGCAACGGCGTCAGCAAGGTCTGGATCAAGGTGCAAGCGGCGGGCGGTGCGCCCCTGACAACCAGGACGTCGCAGAGGAACTGATCCGGCCGGAACTGGATCTGGGGCGTGATCTGGACGCGCGAACCGAACGTGCTCGTGCTGGGCTCGTACGACACGGCAAGGTTGCCCATCGCCAATGGCCCCTTCTGCACCACCAGGCCCAGCGCATCCTTCTGTCGGTCAACGCGCTCGAGGACGCTGGCGAACCGCTTGAGGTCCTCGCCGAGGACCGCGCGGTTCTCGGCGATGAAGTCCTCGACGATACCGAGCACATCAGCCAGCGCCGCCAGCATCGACTCGAGGTCATCGCGCTCACCAGCGAGCTGATCGGAGACCGAAGACAGGCTCTTCAGGAAGTCCTGGACGGTGTCGTCTTCATCGGCCAGCGTGTTGGTGAGATCAGCGAGTGCCCGGACGTTCTCGAAGAGCGGGCCTCGGTTGCGGGCGAACGTGTCGGCCGCGGCCGAGAGGTTGCGGATCATCTCCGAGCCGAGCTCGCCGTTGCCCTCCAAGGCGTCCGCACTCGTCTCCAGGAGCTTGGCCAGGGAACCGCGGGTCGAGCTCGACTGCGGCCCGAGGGTGGTCGACAGGTCATCCAGCGCCTTGAACATCCGATCCAACTCGACCGGCGTCTGCGTGCGATTGAGCGGAATGTCGGCGCCGTCCGACATCACCGGCCCGCTGCCGTAGGCCGGGAAGACCTGGACGTACCGGTCGGCGACCAGCGTGGGGGTAACCACGGCTGCCCGCGCATCGGCCGGGAGCTTGTACTGCGCGTCGTACTTCATCTCGACGCGAACGCTGTTGCCCTCCGGCACCACCGACGTGACCTTGCCGATCTGGACGCCCATGACGCGCAGGTCGGTGCCCGGGTAGACGGCGATAGCCCGGTCGAAGTGCGCCGTCAGCGTCCGCTCGTCGCTGCCGCGCAGCAGGAACAACCCCAGCACGACCAGCGCGACCACCTGGATCAGCGCGAGGAGCTTGAGCTTGCCGGAGGCCAACGTCATGGAGCCACCACCGGATCGAACTCGCCGGGGATCAAGGGGGACAACATGTTCGGAACGAGGGCGTCGAACCACGGACCGGTGCCGATGACGTTTCCGAGGATGTTCACGTACGGGCCGTAGTTGCGAAGCGTCGTCTCGAGCTGGTCCTCGCGCGCGTTGAGGAACACGAGGATGGAGCGCAGGCCATCGAGCGTGGGCCGCAGCTGCTCCTGATTGTCCTCGACGAGACCCTCGAGCTGGACCGCCAGCTGCTCAGTGCTCACCAGGAGGGTGTGGATGGCATCCTTGCGCCGATCCAGCTCCTGGAACACCAGGTCAGCGCGGTCCATCAACGTGACGAGGTCGCCCTTGCGCTCATCGAGCAGCGTGGTGACGTTGCGTGAATGCCGCAGCAGCTCGTCAATCTCCTCGTCGCGCGTCGCGATCGACTCCGACAGCCGAGCCAGGCCGGTGAAGCTACCTTTGATCTCCGGCGACGCCGTCTCAAGCGTCTCGGAGAGCGTGTCGAGCGCCTCCTTGAGGTTCGCCTTGTTCGTGTCCTCAGTCTGGGTGGTGAGTTGGCTCAGTGTGCCGACGATGTCGTAGGACGAGTCCGTCCGGGACAACGGGATCGTTCCGTCCTTGGGCAGTTCGCGGCTGCCGGCCGGCTTGACGTTGAGGAACTTGTCGCCGAGCAGGCTCTTCACCTCGACGCTGGCTTGGCTGAGCTGTCCGATCTTGCGGCCCTTGACGTCGAAGTCGACGATGACCCGTTCCTGCCCGATCCGGATGTTGCTCACCCGGCCGACGCGGATGCCCGCCACCTGGACGTCGCTGCCGGTGTGCAGGCCCGCCGCGTCCGTGAACTCGGCGTGATAGACGGTGCCACGCAATCCGGGCAGCTTCTGCAGGTTGAAGGACGCGAACATGATGAGGGCCAGCAGGGCGGTGGCGATGGCGCCCATCCGGACGTAGTGCGACTCACTCCGAGAGGCCATGCTTGCACCTCTCCGCTTTGCTGACCAGGTGGAACTCGGACAGCGACAACTGGACGTCCTCCGGCAACGAGCTCCACAGCGGCTCGGGCAAGATGACCCCACCGATGAACTCGCAGAGGTAGTAGTTGTACCAGGAGCCATAGGTGCCGATGCGGGTCTGCTTGGCCAGCATGTCCGGGAGCAGAACAAGCGCTTCGTCGAGCTGCGCCCGGTTCTCCGGGTCGTTGAGGATGGTGAGGACCCGGCGCAGTTCGGCAACGTCCTTCTTGATCAACGGGCGCGAGCGCGTCAGGAGGTCGGCCACGGTCTCGGAGAGATCGGAGATGTTGTCGAGCGAGCCGCCGATCGTCTTGCGGTCGTCGGCCAGATCGCCGAACCACGCACGCAGGGCTTTGATCAGGTCACTGAGCTCTTCGTGGTGATCGTCGACGGTAACCATGAGCTCGTTCAGGTTGTTGATGACATCGCCGATCAGCTGGTCTCGGTCTGCCAGGGCGTTCGTGAGCGAGGCCGTGTTGGCGAGCATCTCCTGGATGGTGCCGCCCTCGCCCTGCAGCACTTTGACCAAGTTGAACGCCAGCGTGTTGACGTCCTCGGGTCGAAGTGCCTGGAACAACGGCTGGAAGCCGTTGAACAAGGCGGTCAGGTTGAGCGCGGGCGTCGTGTGGCTGATCGGGATGGTGCCCTCGGGAGCGAGTCGCGGCCCTCCGCCCTCGCCCGCCTCCAAGGTCATGTAGCGGTCGCCCACCAAGTTCAGGAAGCGGACGCTCGCGCGGGATTCCTGGGTCAACGGAACACCGGAGTCGACTTCGAACGTCACCAGCGCGTTGGATGTTCCGTGGAACTCCACGTCGGTGACCTTGCCCACCTGGACGCCGGCGACGCGCACTGACGAGCCCGGGACGAGCTCGGACGCGCTCGAGAACACCGCCTTGTACGTCGTCTGGTCGCCGCCGCCCAGATTGCCCATGATCATGACAAGGCCGCCGGTGACGATCAGGGAGGCCGCGGTGAAGATCACCATGCGGATCGAAGCGCTGGCGAAGGCGGCGTCGCGACTGGTGCTCAACCCATGCCTCCGTCCGGTTCGTCCTTATCCGTGCCGTCCTTGAGCGGCTGGAACGGAGCGGGCCGCTCGGCGTTTCTCGGCAGGCCGAGACACCACGGTCCGTGGCCGACCTCTCCGTAGACCGGCGCGTCTTCGGCGGTGTAGGCCGTGCGCTGGGGCGTGCCGAGTTCCATCGTCTGGTGGATGCGGTCTTCCTGGAACACGTTCGCCGTGTCCGGGATCTGCAAGGCCAAGCCTTCAAACGAGCACGGGAACTCCGGCGAGTACGTGGCCAGCAGCTTGAGCAGCGGGTTGGCCGACCGGACCTGCGCCCGCAGCAGCTTCTTGTTCTCGTCGAGGAACGTCCGGGTGACTTTGGCGACGCCGGTCAATCCGCTGAGCGCGGCCTCCAGGTCGTCTTCCTTCTTGCGGATCGTTCGGGAGGTGACGGTGGTGTTCTCCAACGTCTCGATGAGGTCAGGGCTGGCCTTCTCATACGTCCTCGCAACGTCGGCGAACAGGGCCAGGTCAGTCTTCAGCCGCGGCAACTCCTTGTTCATGGTGCCGAGGTAGGTATTGAGCGCGTCGAGCGTCTGACCGATGTCCTCGCCCTTGCCCTGCAAGGCGTGTGAAAGCGCGTACAGGGTGGCGTTGACGTCCGCCGGGTTGATCGCACGGAGGACTGGGTAGAGGTCGGCGAGGATGCGCTGCAGCGCCACGTTCGTCGTGACCCGGCTCGACGGGATGACCGAACCGTCGCGCAGCGGGCTGGCCGCGGTACCACCCTCCGGCGGGAAGAACTCGATGTAGTTCTGTCCGAACAGGGTGGTCGGCAGGATCTGGGCGCTGACGTCGGACGGGATGCCGCGGGCGGCCTCAGGCTTGAGGGCCAGGGTGATCTTGGCGTGCTGCCCGTCGCTGGTGACGCTGTCGACGTAACCGACCAGCGCCCCGTGCATGCGCACATCGCCAAATCGGGCGAGCTGGGTCCCGGCGCGGTCGGCCATGACCGTCACGGTTGTCTTGGAGGTGAACGTCTTGTCGTAGATGGCGATGGAGATCGCGACAAGGATGGCGAGGGCGGTGGCAAAGGCGATGCCCGCGACGAACAGCCGGCGATGCTCGCTCGGCGTGTCGTGGACGATGTTGACCAGCATTTACCCGGTGATCCGCACAGTTGTCGTCGATCCCCAGATGGCGTAGCTGAGGAAGAAGTCGGCCACCACGACGGTGACGATCGAGGTACGGATGGCGCGGCCGACCGCCATCCCCACCCCGGCCGGACCGCCCGAAGCGGAGAACCCGTAGTAGCAGTGGATGAGGATGATCGCCACGGCGAGCACCATCAGCTTGCCGAACGACCACAGGACGTCGATGGGTGGCAGGAACTGGATGAAGTAATGGTCGTAGGTGCCCTCGGACTCGCCGTAGATGAGCGTGGTGATGAGGCGCGGTGACAAGTAGGAGGCCAGGAGTGCCACGGTGTAGAGCGGGATGACCGCGATGAAGCCGGCGACCATCCGGGTGGTGACCAGGAAGGGGATGGACGGGACGGCCATGACCTCGAGCGCATCGATCTCCTCCGAGATCCGCATGGCGCCCAGCCGAGCGGTGTACCCGCAGCCCACCGTGGCCGCAAGCGCGATAGAGGCCACCAACGGCGCGACCTCGCGGGTGTTGAAGTAGGCCGAGATGAACGCGGTGAACTTCGCGACGCCGATCTGACTGAGGGAGGCGTAGCCCTGAATGCCGACCTCCGTGCCGGCGAAGAATGACATGAACGCGATGACGCCGACCGTTCCGGCGATGACCGTGAGCGCACCCGCCCCGAACACGACCTCGGCAAGGATCTTGCTGATCTCGCCCCGGAAGTCCCGGAGTACGACCGGCGTGCGGGCCAGCGCCTTCGAGTAGAAGACGAACTGGTCACCCCACGTCTCCACCGCCTGTTTGCGGTTGCGGACGAACAAGCGGCCGAGGTCTCCGAGGGCACTCATCACAGGCCTGACTGCGGGACGACTTGGAAGTACAGCGCACTGATGATCGCATTCAACAGGAAGAGCAGCATGAACGCGACGATCACGGACTCATTGACAGCCTGGCCGACACCGCTCGGACCACCACCTGCACCGAGGCCCTTGTAGGCGCCGATGACGGCGGCTATGAAGCCGAAGACGGCGGCCTTGACCATGGAGACATAGATGTCGGGAAGCGTGGCCAACGCCGTGAAGCCCGCGAGGAACGCGCCGGCGGAGCCGCCTTGGACGATGACGGTGAAGAAGTAGCCGCCGACGATGCCGGCAGCGATGACGATGCCGTTCATGAGGATGGCCACCGTCACGGTCGCCAGGGCACGTGGGACGACGAGCCGGGCAACCGGGTTGATGCCCAGAACCTCCATGGCGTCGATCTCTTCGCGGATCTTGCGCGCCCCCAGGTCGGCGCAGATGGCCGAGCCGGCAGCACCAGCGATGATCAGCGCGGCCGCGATCGGCGCAGCCTCGCGGACCGTGGCCAGCACTGCGGTGGCGCCGGCGAACGACTGTGCGCCGAGCTGGCCGGTCAGGCTGGCGACCTGGAGTGCGATGACGGCACCAAACGGGATGGACACCAGGATCGTCGGCATCAGGGTGACTTGCGTGATGAACGCGGCCTGCTCGACATACTCACGGAGCTGGAACTTCGTGGTGAAGGAGAATCGCACCACGTCAGCGGCCATGGCGAGGACTTCGCCGGGCCCCCGAAGGACGGCGGCAGGACTCAAGCGCACGTGACCCTCCTGCCACCCCAAAACTCCTGCACGCGTTCATCCAAAACTAGAACGCGTTTCACTGTCCGGAGCAGAATAGCCGGTTCCATGTGATGTTGGTTACAGGAGGACAACTTTTTCTCAGGCCCCGGAGTTACGGCCCTCATGACGGCACCGTGTCACGGCTCTGCCAGTTGACGACGCCGAAGACGATCATCAGCATCTCGCGCCGCATCGTGCGCTTGAGATCGCTTTCCAGGTCGGATCGTCCCGGCGGCATGGCCAGCACCTGCTCGGCGCGGAAAACCATGTTCCGCACGAACAGGCCGGACAGCGTCATAACGTCGTCGATCGTCCACGAGGAGACGACCGGCAAGACACGAATTGCCACTGCGGTCTCGCTGACGAAAAGCTCGAGCTCGCGCTGGATCGCATCCCGGACCGGCGCTGAGCCGCCCAGCCGTTCGCGTCCAACGAACGCAAAGTGGTCGCGATTCCCCTTGACCGTAGCGACGAGGATGTCGATCGAGGTCGAGATGAGGTCGGTGAAGAGGTCGGGGTCTCTCTGGGCGTCCCGCATCATCTGCCGCAACGTCCCGAACGAACGCTCGACCAACGCAAGCCCGACATCGTCCATCGAGTCAAAGTGTCGATAGAACGCCGTCGGCACGACACCGGCGGACCGCGCCACCTGCCGCAGGCTGACCTGCGCAAACCCAGACTCCTGACTCAGCTCCAAGGCAGCATCGAGCAGCGCTTCGCGCGTCTGCTCCTTCTGCTCCTGGCGACTGAGCACGGGGTGGGACACGAGCGTGAGTTTACGTCCGTTCACTCGGGTCGACTGAGGGAATGGCTAATAGAACAGCCGCTCCACGACCTGGCGGGCGTGGCGGGTGATCCGGCGGTAGTCGTCCATCAGCCGCTCGCTCTCCGGATAACCCATGAGCGCCGCCACCGCGGCCCGCTCGTGCGCCAGATCGTCCAGGGAGCTGACGGGTTTGCCGCGCACGAGGAATCCGGCGTTGCGGATGCGGCTGACGAAGCGCCAGGCCTCCACGAGGGAGTCGGCGTCTTCCGGCGTGACGAGTCCGGCATCGGCGGCAGCACGGACCGCGTCGACCGTGCGGGTCGTCCGCAGGCCGGGCACCGCATGGGCGTGCTGCATCTGCAGCAGCTGCACCGTCCATTCGAGGTCCGCCAACCCGCCCCGCCCCAACTTGAAATGCGTGGCGGGATCAGCGCCACGCGGCAGTCGTTCTGAGTCGACGCGCGCCTTGATCCGCCGGATTTCGCGGGCGTCGTCTTCGGGGATGCCCGATTCAGGCCACCGGAGGGGGTCGATCAACTCGGTGAAGAAGGCGCAGAGCCCGGGGTCACCGATGACCGGTCGCGCCCGCAGCAGGGCCTGCGCTTCCCACACGGCTGACCACTGCGCGTAGTACGCCCGGTAAGCATCGAGTGATCGCACGAGCGGGCCGTTCTTACCGTCCGGGCGGAGGTCTGCGTCGACCTCCAGCGGCGGGTCGGCGGACGGGGCCGCGAGCATCGCGCGCAGCGACGTGGCCACCTCGGTCGCCGCCTTGGCCGCCTCGACGTCGTCGGCGCCGTCGACCGGTTGATGCACGAACATCACGTCCGCATCCGACGAGTAGCCGGCCTCGTGACCGCCAAGCCGTCCCATGAGCACGATGGCGAAGCGGGTCGGCAGCGTGCCGCGGTCGCGTTCGAAGGCCTCGACGCTGGCCTCCAAGGCCGCCGTCAGGGTGACCGCGCTGAGGTCCGACAACGCCTCGCCGACCTCGAGGATGTCCAGTCGGCCCAACGTGTCGGCGGCCGCGATACGGGTCAGCTCCCGCCGGCGCAGCCTCCGAATCGCGCGGGCGGCCGCTCGCACGCTGGTGGTGCGTTCGATCGACGCCCGCATTTCCACCTCCAGACGGTCGGCCTCGCGCGGAGCGAGCTCCTCGTCGTCACCCAGCAGCGCCACCGCTTCCGGCGACCGCATGAGCAGCTCCGCGACGTAGCGGCTGGACCCGAGCGCCTGGGCGAGACGCTCGGCCGCCGTCCCCTCGTCACGCAGGTGGCGCAGGTACCAAGGGCTCTCGCCGAGGCTCTCGCTGACGCGGCGAAAGGCGTGCAGTCCGGCGTCCGGCATCGGCGACTCTGCCAGCCAATCGAGCATGGCCGGAAGGAGCGAGCGCTGGATCGACGCCCGGCGAGAGACGCCGGAGGTCAGGGCCTGTATGTCGGCGAGGGCGCGCTTCGGATCGGAGAATCCCAACGCCTCCAGCCGCTGCCCGGCCGCCTCAGCGGTGAGGTGCAGACCCTCGGTCGGGAGCGCGGCGACCGCCTCGAGCAGCGGGCGATAGAACAGTTTCTCGTGGAGCCGGCGGATGACGCGGCGGTGGGCCTGCCACTCCTTCTCCAGGTCCTCGGCCGGGTTGTGGCGGTAGCCCATGCTGCGCCCGATGCGACGCAGCGATTCGACGTCATCAGGCATCAGGTGGGTCCGGTGCAGCCGGAACAGCTGAATCCGGTGCTCCAGCGTCCGCAGGAACTCGTAAGCATCCTCGAGCGCCGCGCCGTCGCGCCGCCCGACGTAGCCGCGCTTGGTCAGCTCGGCCAGGGCGACCAACGTCGTGGGGCTGCGCAGCGTCGCGTCGCCGCGGCCGTGGACCAACTGGAGCAACTGCACGGCGAACTCGACATCCCGCAATCCTCCGACGCCGAGCTTGAGTTCACGGTCACGCTGGTTCGCCGGAATGTTCTGGACCACCCGCTGGCGCATGGCCCTGGCCGCGTCGACGAAGTCCGGCTTTGCGCTGGCATCCCACACCATCGGCTGGATCGCGGCCAGGTACTCCGCGGCGAGCTCGGCATCGCCGGCCGCATAGCGTGCCTTGAGCAGCGCTTGGAACTCCCACGCCGCCGCCCATCGTTCGTAGTAGCCGATGTGGCTGGCCAGCGTCCGGACGAGCGGGCCATCGCGCCCCTCAGGACGCAGGTTCGCGTCGACCTGCCAGATCGTGCCGGCGGTGGTGTGCTCGGAGCAGATCCGCATCATGGTGGATGCCAGCCGAGTCGCGACCTCCGTGTCGCCGTCGTGGACGAAGATGACGTCGACGTCGCTGCAGTAGTTGAGTTCGCGGCCTCCGGTCTTGCCCATGGCGATCACGGCCAGTCGGCAGCTCGATGCCTCCGGATCGTCCTCGGACGCGATGCGCAGAGCGGCACCCAAGGTCTCCATAGCCAGATCGGCCAGCTCTCCGGACGACTCCACGAAGGACGTCGCGCCGTCGAGATCTCGCCCGGCGATCGAGACAAGCTCGCGTCGATAGGCCACCCGCAGCGCATTCGCATCGTGCGCCGTGGCGACGAGCTTTCCGACCGGCGCGTCATTGCACAGGTCATCGATTGCCTCGGGATGCCGGACGATGAACTCGCCCAGCGCCTGGCTCGTGCCCATGACGAGGACCAATCGCTCGAGGACGGCAGGGTCGGCGATGGCATCCCAGACCCGATCCTCGCCGATGTGCTCCGCCAGCGAGAAGACGTTCTCGAGCGCCAGGTCGGGATCGGCGGCGAGGGCCAGCCGCTCGACGAGCTTGTCCGGGATTCCCGAGAGGTCGTCGAGCAGGAGGGCAGCGCGCTCGCCGTCCCGAAACCCAGAGCGAGCCAACGCCTTGGGGTCGGACATCAAAGCACCGACAGGAGCCGATCGATCTCGAACTGCGTGACTTGGGAGCGGTAGCCCTGCCACTCGGCCCGCTTGTTGCGGAGGAAGAACTCGAAGACGTGCTCGCCCAGCGTCTCGGCAACGAGCTCGCTGTCCTCCATGATGCGGATGGCCTCGTCGAGATTACGTGGAAGAGGCGCGATGCCCATGGCGCGCCGCTCGTGGTCGGTGAGCGACCAGACGTCGTCCTCGGCCTCGGCCGGCAATTCGTAGCCCTCCTGCACGCCCTTCATGCCGGCGGCCAGAATCAGCGCGAATGCGAGGTACGGATTGCAGCCGGCATCCAAACCCCGATGCTCGACGCGCGCCGACCCGCTCTTCTGCGGCTTGTACATCGGCACCCGCACCAAGGCGGACCGGTTGTTGTGGCCCCAGCACACGTAGTTCGGGGCCTCCCCCCCGCCGGCCAGTCGCTTGTAGGAGTTGACCCACTGGTTGGTGACGGCGGTGATCTCCGGAGCGTGCTCCAGCAAGCCGGCGATGAACGCGCGGCCGGTCTTCGACAACTGGTACTCGGCGCCGGACTCGTAGAAGGCGTTCTCGTCACCCTCGAACAGCGACACGTGGGTGTGCATGCCGGATCCGGGGTGCTCGGTGTACGGCTTGGGCATGAACGTCGCCCACTTGCCCTGGCCGAGCGCCACCTCCCGGACGACGGTGCGGAAGGTCATGATGTTGTCTGCCGTGGTCAGCGCGTCGGCGTACCGCAGGTCGATCTCCTGCTGGCCGGGGCCGGCCTCGTGATGGCTGAACTCGACCGAGATGCCCATGTTCTCGAGCATCGCGATGACCTCACGCCGGAAGTCCTGTGCGCCACCCTGGGCGGTGTGATCGAAGTACCCGCTGTCGTCGACCGGGACCGGGCGATCGCCCTTCTCCGGCTTGCCCTTGCACAGATAGAACTCGACCTCAGGGTGGGTGTAGAAGGAGTACCCCGCGTCGCCGGCTGACTTGAGAGCCCGCTTGAGGACATAACGCGGGTCGGCGAATGATGCGCTGCCGTCCGGCATGAGGATGTCGCAGAACATGCGCGCGGTGGACGGGGCGTCGCCGCGCCACGGCAGGATCTGGAAGGTCTGGGGGTCGGGCTTGGCCAGCATGTCCGACTCGTGGATGCGGGCGAAGCCCTCAATCGAGGAGCCGTCGAATCCGATCCCTTCGGAGAACGCGCCCTCCAACTCGGCCGGCGCCACCGCCACCGACTTCAAGGAACCGAGCACGTCGGTGAACCACAACCGCACGAACCGGACGTCGCGCTCTTCAAGCGCCCGAAGAACGAAGTCTTCCTGCTTCCCCATGAGCGTCATCCTCCCACGGGGAATCGACCCATTACACCTAGTCCCCCGAGCTCTCCCCCACTCGCTGCGCTCGCGGGAGGTACCCCCACGGCAGGGCTCCGAGCAGGGGGTACCCCCACCCGAGCCGTAGGCTCGGTCGTATGCCGCAGCTTCGTCTGGCCCTCGCCCAGGTCAATCCGACCCTGGGTGATTTGGTGGGCAACGCCGACCTCGTGGCCGAGTCTTGCCGGGCCGCAGCCGAGCAGGGAGCGCACCTCGTCGCAATGCCGGAAATGGTCATCAACGGCTACCCGATCGAGGACTTGTCGTATCGCGCCTCCTTCATCACAGCGACCAGGCAATGCGTTGACGGGCTGGCAGTCCGGCTCAAGAACGAGGGTCTCGGCAACCTTGTGGTCGTCGTCGGCCACCTCGACACCTTCGCCGGGACGGCGCCGGAACGGCTTGGTCTTCCCAAGAACCTTCCGACGAACACGGCCTCCGTCATCACCGATGGGCGCGTCGTCGCACGCTACGACAAGCACCACCTGCCGAACTACGGCGTCTTCGACGAGTTCCGCCATTTCGTGCCCGGCAACGAGACCCAAGTGATCCAGGTCGGCGGAATCGACATCGCGCTGGCCATCTGCGAGGACATCTGGCAGGACGGCCCGTCCGAGGCGGCGCGTGCCGCCGAGGCCGGGCTCCTCCTCGTGATCAACGGGTCGCCGTACGAGGCCGCCAAGGACGACGCCAGACTCGCGCTGTGCGCCCGTCGGGCACGGGAGGCGGGCTGCGCTCTCGCCTACGTCAATCTGGTGGGCGGACAGGACGAGCTCGTCTTTGAGGGCGATTCGCTGATCGTCGGAGCGGACGGCGAGACGATCGCGCGCGCCGCCCACTTCGAGCCCGACCTCCTTGTCGTCGACTTGGACCTGCCGGCAGCAACCGCTCCCATGCCGGGTCCCGACGCTCAGTTCGGCGGGCTGCACGTATCGCGCCACGTCATCAGCGCCGAGCCTTTCGAGTACGCGCCCGCGCCCGCGCCGCCACTGCCTGCGCGGTGGGATCCGGCCGGCGAGCGGTACCAGGCGATCGTGCACGGACTGCGCGACTACGTCCGCAAGAACGGATTCAGCACGGTGCTCCTCGGCTTGTCCGGCGGCATCGACTCTGCCCTCGTCGCGACGATTGCTGTCGATGCGCTCGGGCCCGAGAACGTCTACTGCGTCTCGAATCCGAGCGGGTGGTCGACCGAGCACTCCAAGTCGGACGCCGCCGAGCTAGCCCGGCGGCAGGGCCTCAACCTCGACACGGTCGCCATCGCCCCCATCTTCGAGGCCTTCCAGAAGCCGCTCGGCCTAACCGGCTTGGCCGAGGAGAACCTGCAGGCTCGGATCCGCGCCGTGATCTGGATGGGTCTGTCGAACCAGCATGGGCACCTCGTGCTCGCCTGTGGCAACAAGTCCGAACTCGCCACCGGCTACTCCACCATCTACGGCGACGCGGTCGGCGGCTTCGCGCCGATCAAGGACGTCCCGAAGACGTTGGTCTGGGAGCTAGCGCGCTGGCGAAACGCTCAGGCCGACGCACGTGGCGAGGTGCCACCCATTCCCGAGACCATCATCGAGAAGCCACCGTCCGCCGAACTGCGCCCCGGCCAGCTCGACACCGACTCACTGCCTCCCTACGAGCAGCTGGACGCGGTGCTGGATGCCTACGTCGAGCGGGACCTCGGCTCGGCCCAGGTCATCGCCGAGGGTTTCGACCCGGCGCTCGTCGAGCGGGTCATTCGGCTGGTCGACAAGGCCGAGTACAAGCGGCGGCAGTACCCGCCGGGGCCCAAGATCTCCCGACGCAACTTCGGCCGCGACCGGCGCCTTCCGATCACGAATCGATGGCGCGAGAGTCTCTGATCAATCCTCGTCGAACTCGTAGTTCTCGATGGATTCGCGTGCCTCCTGGAAGTCGGCAAAGGCCGCGTCGGAGGACGCAACGTTGTAGAGAGCGACCATCGCCGCGTTTCGCTCAGCCTCGTCCCCCGGCTTCGCCGCATCGACGCGGGCGACCAGCGGCGCCAAGACCTTCTCAGCGTCGGCTCCCCTCTCGCGCATCGTCCGAAGCAACGTGATCAGCACGTAGTCGGTCGCATACGACGCGCCGCTCTTCTCGGCCGTACGATCCAGGTCTGCCTCGGCACGGCGCATCAAGAGCGCGACGTCGTAGTCGTCGATCTTGGACAGCACCGACTCGAGGTCGCGGATCTCCGCCCTCAACCCCTCGAATCGATCTGGGCAGTCGTCCCCGGACGCTGACGTGCCCAACCGGCCGATCTGGGCGTGCAGCGCGTCCCAGCGTGCCGTCATCCTCGGCGTGAAGCCCGCGCGGCCCGGATTGCCGCCCTCGTCCAGCGCCCGCTGGAGGTCGACGAACTGTGTTCGGCATGCCGTGATGTCCTCCCGACTCGTCCCACAGCCGGTCAGGGCCGCGATCGTCAGGAGGAGAGCCACTCCAATACGCCCCACGTCCATGTGCACCGCCACAGCATGCACCAATGTCCGGCAGACTGGAGGTATGACCGACGAAGAGCCGGCACCCTATGGGGCTGGACCCACTGCGCCGCCGACTGGCGACCCAAACATTCGCAAGGTTCGCACGCATCACCTGCGCCAATGGAAGGCCGAAGGCCATCGGTGGGCCATGCTCACCGCGTACGACCAGTACGCCGCCCAGGTGTTCGACGAGGCCGGCATCCCGGTGCTGCTCGTTGGGGACTCGGCGTCCAACAACGTCTATGGCAACGAGACGTCCTTGCCGGTGACCGTCGATGAGCTGATCCCGCTCGTGCGGGCCGTCACGCGTTCGGCCAAGCGTGCTCTCGTTGTCGGCGACCTGCCGTTCGGGTCATACCAACGCGACCCCGAGCAGGCCTACGACACCTCGGTGCGCTTCATGAAGGAAGGCCTCTGCCACGCCGTCAAGCTCGAGGGCGGTGGGGAGATGGCTCCCCAGATCCGCAAGATCAGCCAGGGCGGTATCCCGGTGATGGCACACATCGGCTTTACGCCACAGTCCGAGCACAACCTCGGCGGGTACCGGGTCCAGGGCCGCGGGGACGCCGCGCAGAAGACGATCGACGACGCCCTCGCCGTTCAGGAGGCCGGCGCCTTCGCCGTCGTGATGGAGATGGTCCCGGCCCCTGTCGCCAAGGACATCACGGCCCAGCTGGAGATCCCGACGATCGGGATCGGAGCCGGGCCGGAGTGTGATGCTCAAGTGCTCGTCTGGCAGGACATGATGGGCCTGCGCACCGGTCGGGCGCCGCGGTTCGTGAAGCGCTACGCCGACCTGCACGGCGTGATGCTCGAGGCGGCCCGTCAGTATGCCGACGAGGTGGCGAACGGGGTGTTCCCCGCGGCAGAGCACTCGTTCGAGGACTAGCTGCTCCAGCCCATCCAGCGGACACCGACGTAGATCACCGCGAAATACGCCGCGAGCCCGACGACCGGGACGTACACACACCACACCGGCCGCGACTTCGCCAACTTGACCAGGGCAATCACCTGGGCGAGCCACAGCGCCAGGATCACGGCGACGCCGGCGCCCGGAACGTTGAGCCGGTCCTCCGTTCCCGGCATCACCGTGAAGAACGCCGGAAAGGCGATGAAGACCTGGATGAAGAGCCCGCCGAACCCGATCCACGGGCCGGACCGCTGGAGGTTCAGCCTCACCGGCCGACCGGTCCTGACCCGGGTCCGGCGTCATTCCAGTTCGGGTCGTTGTCCCATTCCTCGTTGCGCTCCCGCACCTTCTCCAACGCCTGCTCGGCGTCCTCCCGCGTCGGATAGGGGCCGAGCCGGTCGGCGGGTGCGCACCCGGCATCGGGCTCGACCTCGTGATGCTTCAGGCAGAACCAGAAGTGTCCGGACGGCATCGACATGCCCTCATGATGCCAACTGTGCCCGTCAGGTCGCAGTTCCGTTGTCCGGGTGGGCTCGGAACTCCTCGACCTGCGCCCTCTGCTTCTTCCCGAACCGCAGCCAGTCCGGCCGGTGTTCGACGATGTCGTACAGCACCGGAACCAGGATCAGGGTGAGCAGTGAGGACGTGATCAGACCGCCGATCACGACGATGGCCAGCGGCCTGGAGATGAACACGCCGCCTCCGGTGATTCCCAAGCCCATCGGCAAGAGAGCACAGATGGTGGCCAGCGCGGTCATGATGATGGGTCGGACCCGCAATCGGGCGCCCGCATTGATCGACTCCTCGACCGTCCCCCCGTCGGCACGTTTCTGGTTGATCAGGTCGATCAACACGATCGCGTTCGTCACCACGATGCCGATCAGCATCAGCATGCCGATCATGCTCGGGATGCCGACGGCGGAGTCGGTCAGAATCGACAATCCCAACGCGCCGGTGAAGGCAAACGGGATCGAGATCAGCAGGATCAGCGGCTGGATCAGCGAACGGAACGTCGCCACCATGATCAGGTAGACGATGCCGATGGCCACCCACATCGCGGCGCCGAGCTGGCCGAACGACTCCTCCTGGTCTTCGGAGACGCCGCCAAGACGCGCCGTGACGCCCTCGCCGAGATCGAGATTCGCGAGTCCGGACTTGAGGTTGGCGGTGATCGCGCTGAGATCGGCGCCTTCGCTCGACGCCGTGAGCGTGACGGCCCGTTCGCCGTCGACGCGCGTGATCTGGCTCGCTTCCCTGACCATCTCGACCTCGGCGACCTCAGTCAGCTTCACCGGGGTGGCCCGCAGATCCTCGATCTCGTCGGCGACATCGTCGATCGCGTCGGCTCGGTCTTGGAAGTCCTGGCCCTCGTCCCACTGGTCGCGGGCGTCCTCGATCTGCTCGTCGAGCTGATCGGCACCCTCATCGGCACTGGCCATGGCTTGGCTCATCTGTGCGATCTGCGCCTGGACATCGCTGATCTTCTGGTCGATCTCCTTGACCTCGGGTGAATTCGGGTTGTTCGCGCGCCACTCGCGCAAGTCGGCCAGGTAGGCCTGGGCGCTCCTCATGTCTCGCCGGAGTTCGTCAGCAGCCTCCTCGCTGTCCTCGCGCTGCTCCTTCATGTCCCTGATCGACTTCTCGAAGTCGTCCTCGGCGTCGTCCTCCTGATCGTCCTGGAGTTCATCGCCGCGGTCTTCGACGACGTCACCGGCGTCTTCACGGGTGTCGGTGGTCATCCGCACCGTGGTCGGCAGCGTGATGTTGCGGATTTGGCTCAGCTCGGTGGCCGGCTCCTGGGTCCGCAGGTAGACGTCAAGGGTCGTGTCGTCCTTGGTCATCTCGCCGATCTTCTCGCCGCGCACCGCCCAGGAGACGGCTTGGCCGACGGTCCCCTGGTGCATGCCGAGTTCGGCTGCACGGACGTCGTCGACGTCGACGTCAAGCATTTGGCGCTGCTCACCGAGATCGGTGACGACGTTGGTGAGATTGGGCACGCGCTTCATCATCGCCTCGACCTTGTCGCTGGCAGCGGCCAACCTTCCGGAATCGGGGCTCTCGACGTACACGACGACCTTGCCGGACGTCTCGCTGTCGCCGACGGCGACCTCGATGCGCCCGATGCCGTCCAGCTCCTGCAGCTCGCCCCGCAGCCGCTTGGCCGCCGCGATCGGGTCGGTGCCAGGCACAAGGGCGACGTTGATTGAGGCCTTGTTGGAGTCGTTCTTGAGTGCGATGAAGACTGATCCGCCACCGCCGATCTCGGTCGAGTACGTCCCCAGGTTCGGCTGCCGACTGATGACCTCTTCGACACGGCGAGCCGCGGCCGATGTCTCCTTGAGGCCGGTACCGGTCGGCATCGTCTGCACGACCTGCAGGTTGGTCGCGCTACCGGCGCCAATGAAGTCGGTCTTGAGGTACGGGGTCATCATCATGGTGCCGGCGAAGATCAGGATCGCCAGCAGCACGGTGACCAACCGGTGCGCCAGTGCCCAGTTCAGCACCGGCAGGTAAGCGTGCTGCAACCAGCCATCGGCCTCGTCGTGCGCTTGTGCATGGATCTGCTCGACCGGCGTGCGCCGCTGCATGATGTAGGACGCCAGGACGGGAACCACCGTGAGCGACACGACCAGCGACGCGAGCAGCGAGATGACGACCGTGATCGCGAACGGACGGAAGAACGAGCCGGACTGGCCGCCGACCAACCCGATGGGGGCGAATACCGCGACGGTGGTGAAGGTCGAGCTGGTGATGGCGCCGGCGACCTCCTTGACCGACCGCACGAGCGTGCCCATGCCGGTCTCGCCGAGACCTTGATGTCTCTTGATGTTCTCGATGACGACGATTGAGTCGTCAACCACACGGCCGATGGCCACCGTCAGGGCGCCCAACGTGAAGATGTTCAAGGTGTAGCCACCGACGAGCAGTCCGGTCATCGCGAAGAGCAGGGAAAGCGGGATCGAGATACCGGCGATGAACGTCGGCGCGACGGAGCGCAGGAACAGCAGGATGATGAGCACGGCCATCAACAGGCCGAGCCCGCCCTCCAGGCTCAGGTCGTGGATCGACTGCTCGATGAAGGGTGCCTGGTCCCAGACCGCCTCGAACTTCGTCCCGTTGCCCAGTTGCCCTTCGACCTTGTCGAGTTCGGCCTTGACGTCATGCGCCACCTGGATGGTGTTGGCCGCCGACTCCTTGGTGATGGCCAGCGTCACGGCGTCCTTGCCGTTGACCCGGGACACCGAGGTCGTGACCGTGGGTCGCTCTTCGACCGTCGCGAAGTCACCCAGCCGCACCCGGCCGTCCTCACCCTGGACCTCCAGGTCCTCGATCTGCTCCTCCGACACGTAGGTGCGCCCGGTCTGGACGTCGATCTCGGCTGTGTCGGTGCGCAGGGTCCCGGACGGGTATGCCCTGACGTTCGCGTTGAACAACTGGCCGATCGAGGTGGGATCGACGTTGAGCTCGTTCGCCTTGTCGATGTCGAAGGTGATGTCGATCTCGCGCTTCTCATCACCAGCGATGGTGACGTCCTGGACGCCCTCGATCTCCTTGATGGCCGGCACCATGACGTCTTCGGCCTGGTTGGACAGGACGCCGGGGCTCACATTCGAGGAGACGGCGACCGTGAGGATGGGGAGGTCGTCGAAGCTTCCGCTGCTGACCGTGGGATCTTCGACGATCTCCGGCAGGTCGGCCGCGTCCACCGCGGCGCGGATGTCGGCCATGATCTGGTCGGTGTCCTCGCCCCACTCCCACTCGACCGTGACCTGCGACGTGTTGGAGGAGCTGATGGAACTGACGCTCGTGACGCCATCGACCGCGAGGACCTCGTCCTCGATCTCCTTGGTGACGTCCAGCTCGACGCTGGACGGGCTGGCACCGGGGTAGATCGCGATGATCGTGCTCGCCGGCCAGTCCGTGCTGGGGATGGTCTCCTGCTTCAGTGCCTGCGCCGAGTACAGGCCGGTCACCAAGACCAGCACGGCCAACAGCAGCACCACCGTGCGGTTGGCCAGACTGAAGCGGGTCAGGCGATACATTCGGCTCCCTCGAGGTCTGGCACACCCCTGTGCCACGTGTTGCTCGAGCGTCGCATGACCACTCAAATCCGACCATCAGGATCGCCCCTGAGGAAACCCTGACTTGGTGAACACCGGGGTAATAGTTAGCACTATACTAACTAAATCGTCCGACAATTGTGGGGTGGCGCAACGTGACGAAGGTGACACGTGATGCACTCACCCGCGAGATCTTCGAGCTCAATGAGCAGATCCGGCTCCAGTGCTTCGAGCTCGCGGGGCCCATGGCATTCCCGCCGGACCTGACGATGCGCCAGCTGCACGTGCTCGTCGCCGCTTCCCAGCCCGAAGGCGTCACCGTGCACGAGCTGGCCGACGCGCTCCAGACCTCCGATCCCACGGCCAGCGGCCTGGTCAACCGCCTCGCCGACAAGGGACTTGTCGTCCGCGTGGAGGACGACGCGGACCGACGCGTGCGGCACGTGCAGCTCACCGAGGCGGGTGAAGAGACCCTCTCTGAGCTCGACTCCGCGTACGAGCGGCTCCTCGCCGAGATGGTGGACCTTTTGGATGCCGA